>NZ_JBVJWD010000011.1:0-42219 GCF_055602785.1 Streptomyces sp. NPDC037301 | reverse complement strand
CGTCCCCCCCCCCCCCCCCCCCCCCCCCCCCCCCCCCCTCTCCCCCCCCCCCCCCCCCCCCCCCCCCCCCCCCCCCCCCCCGGCTCTGTCGTATTGCGGTGTTACGCGGTCAGGCAGACTTCCTGCTGTCCCGCGGATGCACGGCGATGTTCATGGCTCCGGAGCGCAGAACCGCCAGCCTCTCGGCCAGCACCTCCTCCAGCTCCTCGCGTGTGCGCCGCTCCATGAGCATGTCCCAGTGCGTACGCGCAGGCTTGCCCTTCTTCTCCTCGGGGCCATCCCCGTCCACCAGGAGTGCCATGGCGCCACACGCCTTGCACTCCCACTCCGGCGGAATTTCCGCCTCTACCGAGAACGGCATCTCAAATCGATGTCCGTTCTGGCATGCGTACTCCACCGCCTGGCGCGGGGCCAGATCGATGCCGCGGTCCGTCTCGTAGCTGGTAACCACGAGTCGCGTGCCGCGGAGAGCTCGCTCACTCATGAATCGTGCCTCCCGGGCTTGTCGCCCACAGGACAGGTGTCGCTGTCGTCGTCATCCGGTCAACGTCCGGTCGGCGGTAAAGATTCCCGTTGCCGGTCATGCGTCGCCCGTCGTGCCGCTGCTTTATCAGGTTTCCCAGGGTCCAAGTACCCGCCAATGCCCGGTTTGTCACATCTGGCAGAAGTTGTCACCCAACGGTTTGGCTTCTTCCACTCGCAGTAACGGTCCTCCGGGCAGGCCAAAGGCGTACACTACCGGCCTTTCACTTCAACGTCTAAATCCGTTCCGGAACGGGATTCCCCGCAGCCGCCACGGCCTGTCGGATCGGCACCCTCGCGAGCAGTACGGAACCGACCACGAAGAAGATCACCAACGAGATGATCGCATCCCGATAGCTCCCGGTCAGCTGATACGCGAGACCGAACACCAACGGCCCCAGCCAGCTCAGTCCGCGGTCGCTCATCTCGTACGCGGAGAAGTACTCGGCCTCCTTGCCGTGCGGCACCAGATGGGAGAAGAGCGAGCGCGACAGCGCCTGGCTGCCGCCGAGCACCAGACCGATCGCCGAGGCCAGCAGATAGAAGAAGACCGGCGCGTCGGCGGGCAGGAAATAGCCCGCGACGAGAATCAGCGTCCAGACGACGAGCGAGCCCAGGATCGTGCGCTTCGCGCCGTACACCTGCGCCAGTCGGCCCATCCCCAGCGCTCCGGCCACCGCGAGCACCTGCACCAGCAGCACGGCCGTGATCAGCGTCGTCTGGTCGAGGCCCAGTTCCTCGGAGCCGTACACCGAGGCCTGGGAGATCACCGTCTGCACGCCGTCGTTGTAGACGAGGTACGCCAGCAGGAAGGAGAGCGTCAGAGGATGGCGGCGCATGTCGCGCAGGGTGGCCATCAGCTGCCGCCACCCCGAGCCGACCGCCCCCTCGCCGCCCGGCGTCACCCGCCGGTCGCGCAGCCGTCGCAGTGGTACGACGGTGAAGGCGCCCCACCAGACGCCCGCCGATGCGAGACAGATCCGCACCGCGTCGGACTCGGAGAGGCCGAAGGAGTCGTGGCCCGTGTACAGGACCAGATTCAGGATGAGGACGAGCGCACCCGAGGTGTATCCGAACGCCCAGCCGCGCGACGAGACCGCGTCCCGCTCTTCCGGTCCGGCGATCTGAGGCAGATAGGCGTTGTAGAGCACCATCGACACCGAGATCGAAGCGTTCGCCACGATCAGCAGGAACGCGCCCAGCAGATAGCGGTGGCCGTCCAGGAAGAACATGCCGGTGGTCGCGGCGGCCCCCACATAGGCGGCGGCCGCCAGCAGCGGCTTCTTCCGCCCCGTACGGTCCGCGGCGGCGCCCACGACCGGCATGACGATCACCGCGACCACGACGGACACGGAGACCGCGTAGGCGAACAGCGAACCTGCGCGCACCGGTATGCCGAGCGGGTGCACGAAACCGTCGGCGTCGGCGGCCGCCTTGGCGACCGACGTCAGATAGGGGCCGAGGAATACCGTCAGGACGCTCGTCGAGTAGACGGAGCAGGCGAAGTCGTAGAAATACCAGCCGCGCTGTTCACGCCTGCGGCTCGCGGCGTCGGCGGAACCCGTCGTGAGTCCAGTCGGCTCAGCGGTGTCCGCGGTCTCGGCGCTCAAGGCGCACCCCCTCGTCTCTCCCCGTGGAGACCTCGCACGGCCGGCGTCAGGCCCAGGCCCCCCGCTCGCTCAGCACCGTACGCAGCGTCTCGATGTGGTCGGTCATGATGCCATCCACACCGAGATCGAGGAGCGCTGCCATCCGCTCGGGTTCGTTCACCGTCCAGACGTGCACCTGAAGTCCGCGTGCGTGTGCCTCGCGTACGAAGCGCCGGTCGACCACCCGGACGCCGTTCTGGCTCTCCGGTACCTGCGCGCACACCGCGCCGGCCCGCAGCGCCGCCGGAATTCCGTACGAGCGCAGCCGCAGGCCCAGCACGCCGCGGACGCCGTAGGAGGTGGCGAGCCGGGGCCCGGCAAGACGGTGGGCCCTGGCGACCCGGGTCTCCGAGAACGAGCCGACGCACACCCGGTCCCAGGCATCCGCCCGGCGGATCAGATCGACCAGCGGGACCAGGGCGGACTCGGCCTTGATGTCGACGTTCCAGCGGGCTTCGGGGAACGTCTCCAGCAGCTCCTCGAACAGCGGCAGCGGCTCCCGGCCCGCCACTCTGGCCTGCCGCACCTCGCTCCATGCCAGCTCGGCTATCCGGCCCCGGGCGTCGGTCACCCGGTCCAGAGTGGCGTCGTGGAAGGCCACCAGGCGGCCGTCCGCCGTGGTGTGCACATCGGTCTCGAAGTAGCGGTACCCGGCATCGGCGGCCCGGCGGAACGCGGCCGTGGTGTTCTCGATCCCGTCCGCGGCACCGCCTCGATGGGCGAAGGGGATTGTCGCGGGATGGTCCAGATAGGGGTGGCGTACGGAGGTCACTGCGGCAGTATGGCCTGTTCCGTTGTCCGGGCGGTGACGGTGGTGTCGACGCTGTCCGACTCGGATGCGACGGCCGCCTCGTCATCGGACCCGGCGGCGGCCGCCGCTGCCGGCTTCCCGCCGATTGCGAAGAAGCGCAGGAAGAACTGGGCAATCGGGCCGATGGCCAGGGCGTAGAGCACCGTGCCCGCGCCGAGCGAGCCGCCGAGCACGGAGCCGGTCACCACGACCGCCACCTCGATCAGAGTGCGCACGAGCCGGATGGAGCGGCCGGTACGCAGATGCAGACCGGTCATGAGCCCGTCGCGCGGTCCAGGGCCGAACTGCGCCGCGATGTACAGCCCCGTCGCGACACCGTTGGCCACGACACCGGCGACCATCACGGCGATCTGCGCGGCGAGGCCGTGCACATCGGGCACGAGGGCCAGCGTGCCGTCCATGGCGATGCCGATGGCGAAGACATTGGAGACGGTGCCGAGGCCGGGACGCTGCCTGATCGGTATCCACAGCAGCAGAACGGCGGCGCCGACGATGATCGAGACGATCCCGATGGACAGTCCGGTGCGCTCGGCGAGTCCCTGGTGCAGCACCCCCCAGGGTTCGAGGCCGAGACCGGCGCGGACCAGGAGCGCCGAGCTCGCCCCGTACAGCGCAAGGCCGACGTACAGCTGAATCAGCCTTCGAGTGAGGTGCGTCCCGCGAGGGACAGGAGTGATGGACAAGAAGTGCCCCCTGGAGTGGTGGTAGTGGACTGCCGCATGTCACTCTGTGGCAGGGGATTGGCCGCCAACTATGGCCAATCCGAGGAAGGTGGACTGATTTTCATGGCTCAGTGGACTTCGGCAGTCGGTGCGGCACAGCTTGCCCGGCAGCTCCAGGCCCAACAGCCCCGGCCCGCCGGACCGGGTGCCCGCAGGCCGCCCGCCTATCGTGCGCTGGCCGACGGAGTCCGTCTGCTCGTCCTCGAAGGCCGGGTGCCGGTGGCCGCCCGGCTCCCCGCCGAGCGTGAACTGGCGCTCGCCCTGTCCGTCAGCCGCACCACCGTCGCCGCCGCGTACGAGGCTCTGCGGACCGAAGGGTTCCTGGAGTCCCGCCGGGGTGCCGGCAGCTGGACCGCCGTGCCCGCGGGCAATCCGCTGCCCGCACGCGGTCTGGAACCGCTTCCCCCGGAGTCGCTCGGTTCGATGATCGACCTGGGCTGCGCCTCGCTGCCCGCCCCCGAACCGTGGCTGACCCGGGCGGTCCAGGGCGCCCTGGAGGAGCTGGCACCGTACGCCCACACCCACGGCGACTACCCGGCCGGTCTGCCCGCACTGCGGCAGATGATCGCCGACCGCTACACCGAGCGCGGCATCCCGACCATGCCCGAACAGATCATGGTCACCACCGGGGCGATGGGCGCGATCGACGCGATCTGCCACCTCTTCGCGGGCCGCGGTGAACGGATCGCGGTGGAGTCCCCGAGCTACGCCAACATCCTGCAGCTGATGCGGGAGGCGGGTGCCCGGCTGGTGCCGGTGGCGATGGAGGAGGGGCTCGGTGGCTGGGACATGAACCGGTGGCGGCAGGTGCTGCGGGACGCGGCGCCGCGGCTCGCCTACGTCGTCGCCGACTTCCACAACCCCACCGGTGCGCTGGCCGACGAGGACCGGCGACGTGAGCTGGTGGAGGCCGCCCGCTCCGCCGGTACGGTCCTGGTCGTCGACGAGACCATGAACGAGCTGTATCTCGACGCCGATGTGCAGATGCCGCGCCGGGTCTGCGCCTTCGATCCGGCGGGTTCCACCGTGCTCACCGTCGGATCGGCGAGCAAGGCATTCTGGGCCGGCATGCGGATCGGCTGGGTGCGCGCCGCCCCGGACGTGATCCGCAGCCTGGTGGCCGCCCGCGCCTACGCCGACATGGGGACGCCGGTCCTTGAGCAGCTCGCCGTCAACTGGCTGATGCGTACCGGCGGCTGGGAGCAGGCCGTTCAGGTCCGGCGCGAACAGGCGCGGGAGAACCGGGACTCGCTCGTCGCCGCGGTCCGCCGGGAGCTGCCGGACTGGGAGTTCTCGGTTCCGCGCGGTGGTCTGACTCTCTGGGTGCGTACCGGCGGCCTCTCCGGCTCCCGGCTTGCTGTGGCGGGGGAGCGGGTCGGTGTACGTGTGCCCTCCGGCCCCCGGTTCGGTGTCGACGGCGCCTTCGAGGGGTACGTACGGCTGCCGTTCACGGTCGCCGGGCCCGTCGCGGACGAGGCGGCGGTACGGCTCGCGGCGGCGGCGCAGCTGGTGGGTTCGGGGGCGGGCGCGGGGGTGGAGGCGCCGCGGACGTTCGTCGCCTGAGCAGCCCTGTGCCGTCCGTCCGTTCAGTCGCCGACCGCCATGCCCTCGACGGCCACGGCCGTGGTCACGGTGCGCGG
This sequence comes from Streptomyces sp. NPDC037301, assembly GCF_055602785.1. NCBI lineage: Bacteria > Bacillati > Actinomycetota > Actinomycetes > Kitasatosporales > Streptomycetaceae > Streptomyces > Streptomyces sp. NPDC037301. Next base: position 36,875 of record NZ_JBVJWD010000011.1, on the reverse strand, counting down.
CATCGCCGGGTCCGGGACGCTCGCCCCGACCGGTGCGGTCTCCTCGGCCGGCGCCTGCAGCCCGGGGAGCAGACCGAGGACCGCCTGCCGCTGCGCCTCGCTGGTCGCCTCGTCGTACGGATCGGGCGTGGCCGGGACCTGAAGCCGCAGTACGGGACCGGTGCCGAGCCGCGCGTACCCCCGGCCGGGCGGGACGTCCGGTGTCGGCGTCGTGTGCGGCTCCGTGCCGAGCACCGACTCGACCTGGTCGCGGGAACAATGGCCGAGCACGGCCCGGGCCCTGGTGTGGGTCCGTACGGTCTCGCCGAGGGTGTCCAGGCTGTCGAACTGATCGGCCATGACGACGGTGACGTTGGCCGCCCTGCCGTGCCGCAGCGGCACCTGGAGCAGCTCCTGGGGGTCGGGCTTGCCGTCGGCGGCAGCCAGGTGGCCGAGGACGCTGGGCCGGTCCAGCAGGATCCAGAGCGGGCGCTTGATGTCGTCGGGGGCGGGGTGGCCGGACTGCCGGGCCCGGTTCGCCGCGATCAGCCGTCGTTCCGTCTCGTGGGCCGCCCACTCCAGGGTCGCCAGTGCGCCCGCCAGACCGCACTCCACGGCTAGTACGCCGTCGCGCCCGGTCATGCAGGCGTACTCGCCGGTTCCGCTTCCTTCGATGATCAGGATGTCGCCGTGCTGGAGCGCCTGCAGGGCGATGGAGCGCATCAGCGTGGTGGTGCCGCTGCCGGGCTGTCCGACGACCAGCAGGTGCGGCTCGGTGGAGCGGGCGCCGGTCCGCCAGACGACCGGGGGTGCGTCGCGGGTCTCGTCGCCGTCGTTCACCGGAACGGTGCGCTGCACCGCGTCGCCGTCGGTGAAACCCAGTACGGTCTCGCCGGGGGCGGTGACGAAGCGCTGGGCCCCGATCGAGGTGGGCAGGGCGTCGAGCACGCTCATGACGAGCCGGTTTCCCTCCTCGTCCCAGGCGAAGTGGTACTCGCGGCCACGGCCCGACTTTGCGTGCAGCAGCTGCTCGATCCGGATCCGGGAGGCGGCTTCGCTGTCGGTGAAGTAAGCGGGATACGTCACCTGGACACGTGTCAGGCGCCCGTTGCCGTCGAACTCGTAGCCGCTGAAGACCTTGTCCCAGTCGCCGCCGTGGGCGAACAGCGGACTTGGGTCGTCGGCCACGGAGAAGTACGGCACGAGTGCCTCGTACAGGGACCGCAACCGCCCGGTCTGCGCGTCGTCGGGGCCGGTCTTCGCCGGAGTCCGCTCCCGGCCCTTCCATGCGGCTGCGCCCATCACCGTGACCAGGGCGAGCACGGACCCGTATGGGAGGAGCGCGACCACGAATACGCAGGCCGCGACGGAGAACAGCGTCGGACCACGCTTGTCCTTGGGCGTCGCGGCCCACTTCTGCCGTCCGGCTCCGGCCAGCAGTCGCAGACCACGAGTGATCATGATCAGCGGATGGAGGACGTCGGTGGCGTTGTCGGCGGCCGTGCGCGCGAACTCGCGACTGCGAGTGATCGAGGCGCTGCCGGTGCTCAGAATGCGGGGGAGTGGTCGCCGGGCCACGTCGGTCTCCTGACGGGGTGGGAGTGGTCGCGGAGGGTCAGAACTTGATCCCGCCCAAGAGGCCGGCGAGACTCGCGCCGCCCGCGGTGATGCTCGGTGCGATGGCGGTGCCCGCCAGATAGAAGCCGAACATGGCAGTGACGACGGCGTGCGATGCCTTGAGGCCGTCCTTCCTGAAGAACAGGAAGACGATGATGCCGAGGATGACTACGCCTGACATGGACAGGATCATGAGAGGTTCTCCTGGTTAGGGGGACAGTCACCATGAGTCCTTCCAGGTTCACCGGAAGTATCTATACGATAAAAGCTGTATTTGGGTGAAAAGTCTGCATTTTCACCTGCTTGGCCCATGTGGGAGTGTCGGTGGGACGGAAACTTCGATGTCGCGCGCTGTTCCGCCGTCACCGGACGTGATCTTTTGCCATGGGCGGGCCGGGTCATGTGCGCGGTCGAGCAGTACCCTGTCGATTCACTCGTACGGTCCCCGGCGCCGTACGCCCCAGCAGGTCGACAGTGTGAAGACGGTTGATGGAAGGCGGTCCGTCCGATGAGCGAAACCCCCGATCCCGAGGTGGTCGAGCTGGCGACGAAGGTCTTCGACCTGGCCCGCCGCGGCGAGACCGAAGCACTCGCGGCCTATGTCGACGCGGGTGTTCCCGCGAACCTCACCAACGACCGGGGCGATTCGCTGCTGATGCTTGCCGCCTATCACGGGCACGCCGCCGCGGTCGCCGCCCTCGTCGGCCGTGGCGCCGACCCGGACCGGGCCAACGACCGCGGACAGACACCGCTCGCCGGAGCCGTCTTCAAGGGCGAGGACGCGGTGATCGAGGCGCTGCTCGCCGCAGGGGCCGACCCGGCGGCCGGAACGCCCTCCGCGCTGGACACTGCACGCATGTTCGGTAAGGCCGACCTGCTGGAACTCTTCGGCTCCCGCTGACCGGGTACGCCGTAAATGTGGTCGCGGTGGCGAAATGACTGGGTCATCATGACGTCGCGGGCCCCGTTTGGGCCACCGACGAGAGGCAGAGGAAGATGGTCTACACCAAGCAGAAGACGGCGGTCGGCCGATCATGTTGCTGCGCGGCGTAGTGCCCCACCCGGCACTTGGAACTGCACAGTCCCGGTTGCGTCGACAGCTTGATGTGAGGCTTTTTTCATGTTTGATCCGTTCATAGCGCCGAGCGGCACCCTGCTCGGCCTGCTGCAGAGGGGCCGTGGCGACGGCACGCTCCACGCGCTCGCCGCACCACGCCCCGAGGCCCTGGCGGCTCTCAACCACTGCGTCCTGAGCGATCCGCGTCACGACTGGCAGGTGGAGAACCGCTCGCTCTACTACGCACGCCTGTATCTCGACCTCGACGGCGGTATCGAAGAGATCGAGCGCCATCTGTGCGATCCCGACGACCACCTCGACACCGACGACTCACGCACCGGGCTGGCCCTCGCCGTGCTCGGCCACCTCGCCTCGTACGGACGGGATGACGCCCTGGCCCTGCTGCGGCGGTACGCCGCGACCGGAGCCAACTGGGCCTGGGCCCTCGACGAGCTCGCCCTGCGTGACGACGACGCGGGGCTCCGAGCCCTCGCCGTACCCGTGCTCGGCCGGTTCCCGGCCACCGAGGAGGGAGCCGCCGAGCTGGCCTCCGCCGTACGGGACGCCTTCGAACCCCGCCCCTGGCGGCTCTGGGCGGACGACCCGCGCGAAGAGGTCGGCGCCAGGGTCAGGGCCGCCTCCGAACAGGGCTCCTTCGACCGCTGGCAGCGGCAGATGCGGCCCGGCGGCCCCCGCCCCGGCTGGAGCGTCCAGGCCGTCCTCGACTGGGCCCAGCAGGGACTCGAACGCGGCAGCGTCCTCCATGTCCCGGCCGCCCGCTGCCTCACCGCCGTCGCCGGACCCGAGGACCGGTCCACAATCATCGAGTCCGCCCGCAGCGGCCCGGAAGGCGCACGCTGCGCCGCCCTGCACTTTCTGGCCGAGGCCAGGGATCCTGCCGTGCTCGACCTGATCGAGATCGCCGCGGTCGGCGCCTCGCGCACCGTCGCCGACGCGGCCGTCGCCGCCTTCGAGCGGATGTGCGGCGACGCGGCGGTGGAGCGCGCCAGGCGCTGGGCCCGACGGCCCGACGCGCTCGGCGCCTCCGCGGCCGGTGTGCTCGCCTGCCGGGGCGGCGCCCAGGACGCCTCGCTGGTCCTCGGAGCACTCCGCGAGGCCGTGCGGGGCGAAGGCCCGGACGCACCACGCCTGTGGACCCTCGTCGACGGCACGGGCAGGCTGGGCATCGTCTGTGCTGCCCCCGTACTGCGCCATGTCTACCGGGAGACGTCCTCCTCGCACCTGCGCGGCCGAGCGGCCCGCGCACTGGCCGCGACCGACCCCTCCTTCGCCACCGGATTCGCCGTCGAATGCCTGTGGGACTGCGAGGAGACCACCCGCGAGGTCGCCGCACTCCACGCCGAGACCGGCGACATCAGGGTCGCCGAGCGACTGCGCCGACTTGCCGCGGACCCGGCCGAGGAGGCCGAGGTGCAGACAGCGGTACGCAGCAGGATCGGGCCCGACACCCCGGCGGTCTGACCGGACTACGCACAGCGGCGCGCGTCGGGGGCGCGCGGCGCGAACGGGCGAGTAGCGCGTCGGGGGCGCGCTCGGCTCAAACGCTCATGGGACGTTCCCCGGGCGGAAAGATCCACGTCGGCCCGGACACGTCAGGCGTGGCGACAACACGGGTATGCGTGTCGTCATCGTCACCGAGTCCTTCCCGCCCGATATCAACGGCGTGGCCCACTGCACCCTGCAGACCGCCCGGCATCTCGCCGGCCGCGGCCACGAACCGCTCGTCGTCGCCCCTGCCACGGCCGGCGCGACGACCACATCCCGTTCGGAGCTCTCCGACGCCTTCGAAGCCGACGCACCGTGCCCCGTGGTGCGGGTCCCCTCACTTCCCCTGCCCGGCTATCCCCAGGTCCGCGTGGCACTTCCGAGTCGGCGGCTGACGGCTGCCCTCACCGCGCACCGCGCGGAACTTGTCCATCTGGCAGGACCGTTCGTGCTCGGCGCACGGGGCATGGCAGCCGCGACCAGGCTCGGGCTGCCGACCGTGGCCGTCTACCAGACCGACCTGGCCGGCTACGCACGCACGTATCTCGGCACCGGCGAGAACACCGCCTGGCGCCGGATGCGCGCCGTGCACAGCGCCGCCGACCGCACGCTCGCCCCGTCCACCGCCGCCGTCCGCGACCTCACCGAACACGGCGTGCCCCGGGTACGGCTGTGGCCACGCGGCGTCGACACTGCACGGTTTCGGCCCGGACTGCGGGATGAGGCACTGCGCCGCCGGCTCGCCCCCGGCGGGGAGCGGATCGTCGGGTACGTCGGACGGCTCGCCCCGGAGAAACACGTCGAACTCCTCGCCGGTGCCTGCGCGATACCCGGGGTCCGGGTCGTGGTCGTCGGGGACGGACCCAGTGATGCATCGCTGCGGACCGCCCTGCCCGGCGCGGTCTTCCTCGGCCGCGGAACCGGGGACGACCTCGCCCGGTTCTTCGCCTCGCTGGACATGTTCGTACACACAGGACCGTACGAGACGTTCTGCCAGACGGTGCAGGAGGCCATGGCCTCCGGAGTACCCGTGATCGCCCCGGCGGCGGGCGGACCGCTCGACCTCGTCGACCACGGGCGGACCGGGCTGCTGATTCCGCCGCTCGACACCGGTGCCGTGGCGGCGGCAGTCGGCGTACTCGCCGCGGACCCCGCGCTCGCGGCGGCCTACGGCGCCACCGGCCGGGCCACGGTCGAGGGACGGACGTGGCAGGCCGTGGGTGATCAACTCCTGGACCACTACGACGAGGTGCTGCGCGGCCGGACGGCGGTGGCGGCATGACCGGCCGCGAACGGCGGACGGTCATCGTCCGGCTGGCGAACTTCATCACCCCGTCGTCGGGCGGACTGCGCACCGCCCTTGACGAACTCGGCCGCGGCTATCTCGCGGCCGGGCACGAGCCGGTGCTCATCGTGCCAGGCGACACACGGAACGACGAGCGTACGGAGCAGGGGAGGGTGATCACGCTCCCCGGGCCGGTCCTGCCGGGCAGCGGAGGCTACCGCGTACTGGCAGGCCGGCGCAGCCTCCGCCACCTCCTGGAAACGCTGCGGCCCGACCGTCTTGAGGTCTCCGACCGGACCACGCTGCGATGGACGGGGGAGTGGGCGCGCCGTGCCAGGGTGCCCGCCGTGATGGTCTCCCACGAGACGGCCGACGGGGTGCTGCGCACCTGGGGCGTCCCGGCCGGCGCGGCCGGGCGCACGGCCGACCGCCTCAACGCGCGCAGCGCCCACGCGTACACGCGGATCGTGTGCACCACGCAATGGGCGGAGCGCGAGTTCCTGCGCATCGGCGCCCGCAATGTGGTGCGCGCCCCGCTCGGCGTTGACCTGCGGCGCTGCCGCCCCCACCGGCGCAGTACGGTGCTGCGCGCCCGGCACCTGCACGGCCGGGACGTGCTGCTTCTGCTGTGCTCGCGGCTCTCGGTCGAGAAACGCCCCGGCCGGGCCCTGGAGACGATTGCCGAACTGCGGCGTCGGGGGGTGCGCGCGGCGCTGGTCGTCGCGGGAGACGGGCCACTGCGTGCCGGCCTGGAGGGCGGAGCCCGGGCGCAGCGGCTGCCGGTCGAATTCCTGGGCCATGTGCGGGACCGGGAGACTCTGGCGGATCTGCAGGCGGCGGCCGACATCTGCCTGGCGCCCGGACCCGCCGAGACGTTCGGCCTGTCGGCCCTGGAGGCACTGGCCTGCGGCACCCCGGTGGTGGCCAGCGCGAGTTCCGCGCTGCCGGAGGTGATCGGCGATGCCGGAGTGGCCGCCGCGGACACGGGTGAGGCGTTCGCCGCCGCGGTACGGGAGCTGCTCGGGCGCCCGCAGGACGGGCGTCGCGCCGAGGCGAGGCGACGGGCCGAGCTCTTCGGCTGGGACCGCTCGGTGGCCGCGTTCCTGGCCGCGCACGATGTGCCGGACCGGGGAGGGATTCCGGGGGTACGGACATGAAGGGGGCGTCGGTGCCGTCAGGCATCCCGGGACCGCACGCTTCCACTGCGTCGAGCTTCTCCACGGTGCGGTTCGCCGCGCTCGGGGACTCGTTCACCGAAGGCGTCGGCGACCCCGTCCCCGGTGGCCGACGGGGCTGGGCCGCACTGCTCGCCGAAGGGCTCGCGGACGGCCGGCGGGGTGTGGAATTCCGAAACTTCGCCGTCAGCGGTGCGCAGTCCGGTGACGTCCTGGACCGGCAGGCCGCGGCGGCGGCCGCCTTCCGGCCCCACCTCGCGTCCGTCGTCGTCGGTGTCAACGACACCCTGCGCCGCACATTCGACATCCGGCTCCTCGCTCGGCGTCTCGACGAGGTCTGTGCGCTCCTGACGGAGAGCGGAGCCGTACTCCTGACCGCCTGTCTGCCCGACCCCGGCGCCGTGCTCGGGCTCCCCGCGCCCCTGGGCAGGCCGCTCGCCCGGCGCCAGGCCGCGGTGAACGCCGTCGTGCACGCACTGTCCGAACGCTACGATGCCGTTCATCTGCACATGGCGGACCGGGCCTGGGTCCGCGACCGCTCCCTCTGGAGTGCCGACCGGCTCCACCCGGCCGAACTCGGTCATCGGACGGTCGCGGCCGGATTCCACGATCTGCTGGCCGCCCGAGGCCTGGCACACGGCGCCACGCCGGGGCTCGAACCCCAGCAGCCGCCCCCGAGCCGCGCCGACACATGGCTCTGGCTGGCCACCGCCGGCACCGGCTGGCTGGCCCGCAGAAGCGCCGATCTGCTGCCGCAGCTGCTGTGCCTGGCGGGAGCGGAAATACGGCATGGGGTGTGCGGCACCGGCGGGCGCCTGGACCGGCGGGCCGAGGCGGCGCTGCGGAGCGCGCTGGCCGCCGTACAGCCGGCCGGTGCGCCGGCTGCCGGGGAACAGGCCGTGCCGTCCGGGACGTTGTCCGTGCCACGGGTCAGTATGGAGGGATGACCGGACGCTGGGATTTCTGGATCGACCGTGGCGGGACGTTCACCGACGTCGTGGGCCGGGATCCCGATGGGCACCTGGTCACCCGCAAGCTGCTCTCCCACGACCCCGACCGCTACCGCGACGCCGCCGTGGCCGGAATCCGGGGGCTGCTGGACCTCGGCCCCACCGACCCGGTCCCCGCCGACCGGGTCGGCACGGTGAAGATCGGCACGACGGTCGCCACCAACGCCCTGCTGGAGCGGCGCGGTGAGCCGACCGTCCTGGTCATCACGGAAGGCTTCCGTGACGCGCTGCGCATCGCTTACCAGAACCGGCCGAGACTCTTCGACCGCCGCATCCTGCTGCCCGAGGCCGTGTACGAGCGGGTGATCGAGGTCCCCGAGCGGATCGATGCCCATGGCCGGGTCGTCACACCGCTCGACCGGGATGCGGTGGCCGAGCGACTGAAGGCGGCCCGGGCCGACGGACTGCGCAGCGCGGCGGTCGTCCTGATGCACGGCTACCGCCACCCCGGACACGAGAGCGCCGTGGCCGCCGCAGCCCGCGAGGCAGGCTTCACCCAGGTGAGCTGCTCGCACGAGGTGAGCCCGCTGATCAAACTCGTACCACGCGGCGACACCACCGTCGTCGACGCCTATCTCTCGCCGATCCTGCGCAGGTACGTCGACGAGGTCGCCCGCGAACTCGACGGCATCCGGCTGATGTTCATGCAGTCCAACGGCGGGCTGCGCGAAGCCTCCCACTTCCGGGGCAAGGACGCGGTGCTCTCCGGCCCCGCCGGTGGCGTGGTCGGCATGGCCCGTACGTCCGGACAGGCCGGATTCGACCGGGTCATCGGCTTCGACATGGGCGGCACCTCCACCGACGTGTCGCACTACGCGGGCGAGTTCGAGCGCGAACTGGGCACTCAGGTGGCCGGTGTGCGGATGCGCGCCCCCATGATGAACATCCACACCGTCGCCGCCGGCGGCGGCTCCGTCCTGCACTTCGACGGCCAGCGCTACCGCGTCGGCCCGGACTCGGCGGGCGCGATCCCCGGCCCGGCCTGCTACCGCCGCGGCGGGCCGCTGACCGTCACCGACGCCAATGTGATGCTCGGCCGGGTCCAGCCCGCGCACTTCCCGGCAGTCTTCGGACCGGACGGCAACCTTCCACTCGACGCGGACCTCGTCCGCGAACGCTTCGACGCGCTCGCCGAGGACGTGGCGCGCGCCATCGGAACGCGGCGCACAGCGGCCGAGGTCGCCGCCGGGTTCCTGGAGATCGCCGTGCTCAACATGGCGAACGCGGTCAAGAAGATCTCCGTGCAGCGCGGACACGACATCACCCGCTACGCCCTGACCGGCTTCGGCGGCGCCGGAGGCCAGCACGTCTGCGCCGTTGCCGACGCCCTGGGCATCGACACGGTCCTCGTACCGCCCCTGGCCGGCGTGCTCTCCGCCTACGGCATCGGTCTCGCCGACGCCACCGCGATGCGCGAACAGTCCGTCGAGGCGGAACTGAACGAGGCGACCCGTACCGCGGTGGGCGAACTCTGCGACGAACTCGCCGCCCGCACCCGCGCCGAACTGCGCGCCGACGCCATCTCCGACAGCGCGATCAGCACGCACGCCCGCGTGCTCCTGCGCTACGCCGGTACGGACTCGAGCCTGCCCGTCGGCCTGGACAGCGCATCCGCCATGGCCGAGGCGTTCACCGAGGAGCACCGCGCACGCTACGCGTTCACCATGGACAAACCCCTGGTCGTCGAGGCGGTGTCGGTCGAGGCGATCGGAACGGCGGGACAGCACGAACCGCGCCCGGCCGACCGCACACCCCGCGAGAGCACAGAACCTCAACCGCACGACACCGTAAGGATGTTCGCCGACGGCCGATGGCAGGACACCCCGCTCCACCGGCGCGAGGAACTGCACCCTGCGGACACCGTGACCGGCCCTGCCGTGATCGCAGAGGCGGATGCCACCACTGTCGTCGACCCGGGCTGGCAGGCCGCTCTCGCCGGCACCGGCCATCTGCTGCTCACCAGGGTCCGCCCGCGCCCGGACCGCACGGCCGTCGGTACCCGGGTCGACCCCGTCATGCTGGAGGTCTTCAACAACCTCTTCATGTCGATCGCCGAACAGATGGGTGTGCGCCTGGAGAACACGGCCCACTCCGTCAACATCAAGGAGCGGCTCGACTTCTCCTGCGCCCTCTTCGACGCGGACGGCAATCTGATCGCCAACGCCCCGCACATTCCCGTGCACCTCGGTTCGATGGGCGAGTCCATCAAGGAGGTGCTGCGGCGCAACGGTGGCGCGATGCGGCCAGGCGATGTGTACGCCATCAACGACCCGTACCACGGGGGCACACATCTGCCCGATGTGACCGTGGTGACACCCGTGTTCGACGAGACCGGTGGTGAGAAGCCGGAGCTGCGCTTCCTTGTTGCCTCACGTGGACACCACGCCGAGATCGGCGGCATCACCCCCGGCTCCATGCCCGCCTTCAGCCGCACCATCCACGAGGAAGGAGTTCTGTTCGACAACTGGCTGCTGGTACGGGACGGCAGACTCCGCGAGGCCGAGACGCGCGAACTGCTCACCACCGCGGCGTACCCCTCCCGCGACCCGGACACCAACCTCGCCGATCTGCGCGCCCAGATCGCCGCCAATGAGAAGGGCATCGCCGAACTCCGGCGCATGGCCGAACAGTTCGGGACCGAGGCCGTAGCCGCGTACATGGGGCACGTACAGGACAACGCCGAGGAGTCCGTCCGCCGGATCATCGCCGAACTGCACGACGGCGCCTACCGCTACGAGACCGACAACGGCGCGGTCATCGAGGTCGCCCTCACCGTGGACAAGGCCACCCGTAGCGCAGTCGTCGACTTCACCGGCACCTCACCGCAGCAGCCGGGTAACTTCAACGCGCCGAAGTCCGTGGTGATGGCGGCTGTCCTGTACGTCTTCCGGACCCTGGTCGCGGACGACATCCCGCTCAACAGTGGCTGCCTCAAGCCCCTGGAGGTCAGAATTCCGGAGGGCTCCATGCTGTCCCCCGTCCATCCGGCGGCCACCGTCGCGGGAAACGTGGAGACGTCCCAGGCCGTCACCGGCGCTCTGTACGCGGCGCTCGGCATCCAGGCCGAGGGTTCGGGCACCATGAACAACCTCACCTTCGGCAACGAACGGGTCCAGTACTACGAGACCGTGGCGAGCGGCTCGGGCGCGGGCGACGGCTTCGACGGCGCCGACGCCGTACAGACCCATATGACCAACTCCCGCCTCACCGACCCCGAAGTCCTCGAATGGCGCTACCCCGTGCTGCTGGAGAGCTTCCGGATACGGGACGGCAGCGGGGGTGCGGGGCGTTGGCACGGCGGCTGCGGTGTGGAGCGGAGAATTCGCTTCCTCGAACCCGTGACCCTGGCGCTGCTCTCCGGCCACCGCCGGGTCCGGCCGTACGGCATGGCGGGCGGTGAACCCGGCGCGCTGGGTGAGCAGTACATCGAGCGCTCCGACGGCGGGGCGGTCACACCACTGCGTGGCTGTGACACGGCCGAGCTGGAGCGGGGAGACGTACTCGTGCTCCGCACACCGGGCGGCGGGGGCTACGGAGCCCCGGAGCCGGGCCGGAACGACCACCCGGAACGCGCCGGGAAACGGCTGTGAGGTCGGCGCCGGCCGACTCCGGGCAAGGGGTCGCTTCTGCGCCGTTTCGACCGTTGTCAGTGTGAGGACCTAATCTGTGCAGCGTGACTTCGCCTGCCTACACGGACAACGCTGCGCCCCAGCTCAGCGCGGGGCCGCGGCCTGCCCCGGGCCCGGCCGCCGACGAGGGGCTCTCGCGGCGGCTGCGGGCGCTCGCCTGCACGGCGCCACTGCACGACCTCGATGTGCGCAAGGCGAATCTGGCCGGCGAGTACACCGTCTACGCGATGGCCGAGGTGGCACTCGCCGCGATCGACCTCGTCACCCTCAACATGGACTTCGACACGGGTGCCGATCACGACCAGATAGTGACCAGGCTGCTTCCCCGCGTCGCCGCGCAGGCCCCGCGCCGCCCGGCCGCCGAGCACGAGCGGGTCGCCCGCTGGGTGCTGGAGAACCTGATCAATGTCGGCAGCGTCGACCGCGGATTCCGTGCGGTGTACGGCACTTTCGGCCCCGATGGGGTGTATGTCCGCCGAGATTATGACTTCAAGCTGATCGAAGAGGTCCCGGGATACGGCGGCACCGTCTATCTCCGGGCCACCGACGAGGCGGTCAACGTTCTCGTCGGCGCCCTCGACACGGACGTCACCAGCGCCCAGATCGCCGCCGAGGTGAAGCTGGAGGTCCTCATCAGCCGGGGCCGCCTGGCGGACGCACAGCTCGCCGCCGAGCAGGCCCGCTACCGCACCGTGCAGTACGCGGAGACCCTCCGCAAGACGCTGGAGGCCACCCGGCGCAACGTCCGGGCCGTCGACTGGCTCAACGCGGTACCCGACATGATCGCCGAAGCACTCGATCACGTCGCCGACCGCTACCGCCACGAGAACGCGATCCTCACCAACATCCGCAAGGCACGCGACGAGGCCGAGGAGCCCGAGCACAAGAGGCGCGCCGCCGAGCTCGTCGACATCGTCAAGGACTGCATCCGCCGCCACACCCAGTTGCAGTCCCGCCTGCTGGAAGCCGGACCGCTCTTCCGCGCCGAACAGGACCGGCAGGCGTTCGCCACCCCCACGGCCCGCACAGGCCTCGATCTCTACGGTCAGCTGGTCGCCCCTCTGCTGCCGCTCCCCGTCGAACAGGCCATCCGCGTCACGGACGCGTTCTTCGCCCACGGCACCGGGCTGCGCACCCCCACCTCGGTGCGGGTGGGCGACCTCGTCGACATGCTGCTCACCCCGCCCCTGGAGCGGGAACACCTGGGCGCCGAAATGCCCGAACCCGATCTGATCGCCACCCCGGACGACAGCAGGTTCAGCGAGGAGCAGCTCGCGAGCGCCATGGAACTCCTCGACCTGGAGCACGACGCCCCGCGCCGGCTCTCCGGACTCCTCGCGGAGGCCCGGCGCCGCGATCCCGAACTGCCCTATCTGGTCGCTCTGCTCGCGGTGCACGCCGCGAGTCCGCCGGTCGGCACCGCCTACCGGCAGGGCGAGCAGCGCCTGTTGTTCTCCGTCGACGACGGGACACAGCTCGACGACCCGGAGTTCGGCGGTGCGGACCTGATAGTGGGTACGGCCCTGCTGGACGCGGCCGGAATGGCCGCGGACCGCTCGGAGGCGTCATGAGCGGCGCGCCCCGTGAGGCACATGCCTCGCCGACCCGGTCGGCGCACGTCGGCCATGGACGTCGCCGCCACGCCCACGCGGTGTGCGCGGGCAGGACCGCGCCGCCCAGGACGGACGCCGCGAGAACCGGCGCCGTCCACCCCGTACCGAAGAGATTCCGCATCGAGGAGCGACAGTCGTGAGCGACCACCGCGCACAGCACGCCGACGCGTGGAGCGAGCCGACCGCCGCGTACGCGACCGAGAGCCCGACGCCCGCCGACCCGGCAGGGCCCACAGCCGCCACCGCACCCGTCACCCCGGCCGACGCAGCCGACGCCGCCCGGCTCGTCGCCTTCGGGCTGCAGCCCAAACTGCTGCCCGCACGCGACGCCGAATACGCCGAACTGCTCCGCCGCTACCGGGAGGAGCCCACTTTCGCCCGGCTCGCCGACGCAGTGGCGACCGGACTCGGCCTGGTAGTCCTGGAAGTGTCCACCCGCGCCGGCATGGCCGTGACCGCCGGTGAGGACTCGGTCTTCGCCGTCCGCATGGGCGACTACGCCCGCCGAGCCTCGTCCGACTCCGCCGACCGCTTCCTGCACGGGCTCGCGCACCTCGCCGTCGCCGCGATGGCCTTCCCGCGCCCCGAGGACCTCGCCGACGACGCATACATCGGCCGGATCACCGTCAACGGCATCGACTCGTTCGTACGCCAGGCGTGCCACCGCCTGGAGGAGCGCGCCGAGGAGCACGGCGACAACACCGACCCGGCCACCGACGCCCCCGGACTGGAGGCGGCCTGGCGGATCTACGCCCGGCGCAGCTCCACCGGAGCCACGAAGGACGCCCGAAGGCTGGCCGGCTCCACCACCGGCATCGTCGGCAAGGCCGTCGCCTTCCTCACCGACTCCGGCTTCCTCCAGCGCACCGGGGACGACGCCGGAGGCGCCTTCCGTACCACCGCCCGCTACCAGCTCCAGGTCCGCGACATGGCCGGTAACGCCGCCATGGCCGAACTGCTGGAACTCGGAGTCGTACCGGTGACCGACGGAACGGCGACGCTGCTGCCGCCGCCCGACCCCGACGACCTGGAGCTGGTCGCCGACGCCGGTCTGCCCTTCCACGCCTGACCGGCCCGCCCCACCACCGCCGTCTCCCCCCGCTGTCTGAACGACGAGAGTCCGCCGCCATGTACGAGCTGTCCCGGGTCCGCCTCTACTCCATCGGGCCTGCCGGTGCGCGCTATGCCGACACCGTGCTTGACCTGCGTGGAGTGGGCGATCCCGTGCCCAACCCCGCCCCGGCACAGGCGGAGTTCTTCGAGGAGGAGCCGGTCGGCCCGCCGCGCCGCCCCGCCCCTGCCGGTGTGCTCTTCCTGGAGAACGGCGGCGGCAAGTCGGTGCTGCTGAAGCTGATCTTCTCGGTGATGCTGCCCGGCCACCGCAACACCCTCGGCGGCGCCAGCTCCGGCGTACTGCGCAAGTTCCTGCTCGCCGACGACTGCGGGCATGTCGCCCTGGAGTGGCAGCACACCCGCACCGGCGAGTGCGTCGTCGTCGGCAAGGTCAGCGAGTGGCGTGGACGGCAGGTCTCCAACGACCCGCGGAAATTCGCCGAGGCCTGGTACTCCTTCCGCCCCGGGCCCGGTCTCAGCCTGGACTCCCTGCCGGTCGCCGAGGCCACATCCGTGCACCGCCCCGTCGAAGGCGTCTCCGGCGCGCAGGGCCGGCGGCGCACGATGAAGGGCTTCCGCGACGCCCTGACCGAGGCGGGCAAGTTCTACCAGCACCTCGATGTGCACTGGGAAGAGATCCACGACCGCTGGAACGAGCACCTCGGTGACCTCGGTCTCGACCCCGAACTCTTCCGCTACCAGCGCGAGATGAACGCCGACGAGGGCGAGGCGGCCGGCCTCTTCGCGGTCAAGAAGGACTCCGACTTCACCGACCTCCTCCTCCGCGCCGTCACGGACACCCGTGACACGGACGGGCTCGCCGACCTGGTGAGCGGCTTCGGCAACAAGCTCGGACGCCGAGCCGAGCTGACCGCGGAGCGCGACTTCACCGCGGGCTCGGTCGATCTGCTCGGCCGGATCGTCGAGGCCGCCGGCACCCGGTCCCGCACCCGGGACATCCACGCGGGCGCCGAGCGCCGCACCCGTACGCTCGCCCGCAGGCTCTCCGCCCGCGCCGGCCAGGATCGCGGCCGGACCGCCGAGCTCGCCCAACAGGTGACGGGCGCCGCGCACACCGTCACCACCGCCGAGGAGGCCCGCAGCCGCAGCGCCCTGATCGCGGCCGAACTGGCCTACCGGCACGCCTCCCTGGCCCTGACCGCGGCGGAGAAGGGCGCTGCCGCCCAGCGCCGCGAACTGGTCGACGCCCGTACCCTGCACTCCGCCTGGCAGGCTGCCGAGGCCGTACTGCGACACCGTGCCGCCGCCGACCGCTCCGCACGTGTAGCCGTGGCCATCCGCGAGGCGGAGCGCGACGCCGCGCCTGCGCTCGCCGCCCGCGCCGAGGCCGCTGCCGACCTCGTACGGGCCCTGCACACCGCGGCGGAGGCCGGCGAGACCCTGGCCAACGAGGAGGAGGAGCGCTCCGACACCCTTCAGACGGCGGGCGAGACCGCCCACCGCGATGCCACCACCGCAGCCACCGAGGCCCAGCGCGCCCGCAGCGAGGCCGGACATCTGCGCCAGCGCCTTGCCGAGGTCGAGCAGGAGACAGCAGAGGCGGTACGGGCCGGCTGGCTCGACAACACCGCGCCGGACGCCGACCCGGCGCGCGCCGCCCTCGCCGCGAGCGACGCCGAGCAGTCCGCCGTCGCCGCATGGGACACCGCCAGGGAGGCTGCCCGCTCGGCGGCCGGTCTGGCCAGGGAAGCCGCAGCCGCCGAGAGCCGTGCCGAACTCGCCGCGGCGCGCGCCGCAGATGCCGCACAGGCCGCGGATCAGTCGTACGAGGCCGAGCTCAGGGCCGCCGAGTCGCTCGCCGCCGACCACCGTCTGGCCGACCTGCTGGGCCTGCCCGCCACGCACGGCACAGGCGTGCCCCGGCCCCGCAGCGGAGCGGCCGGGGCGGAGACGGACTCGGACGCGCCGCACAGTCCGGACCACCAGGAACAGGCAGGCCAGCGGGGCCAGGCGAGTCAGGGAGGCCAGACAGGCCGGCCGGACCGGGCCGCCCACACCACGCACACCGTCTCTGCCGAACAGCCCGCCGCCCGTGAACAGCCGCTCACCGCCCAGGAGCTGGACCGCAGCGCCGACGAACTGCGGGAGCTGCTCGACCAGGGCATCGCCTCCGCCGAGCGCCGCCTCTTCGAACTGCGCACTGCGGCCGCCGACGACTCCCGCATCCTCGGCGCACTCGGCGACGGCGGACTGCTGCCGCCCGGCCCAGATGTCCTGGCCACCGTCGAATACCTCGGCGAGCACGGCATCCCCGCCCTCCCCGGCTGGCGATACCTCGCCCAGGCCGTCGACCCCGCCGACCACGCGGCCGTACTCGCCGCCCGTCCCGAACTTGTCGACGGCGTGGTCATCACCGACCCCGACTCGCACGCCCGCGCCCGCGACGTCCTGAGCGGCGCCGCCCTTCTGCCGCGCTCCGCCGTCGCTGTAGGCACCGCTGCCGCGCTGCTCGCCCCCGTCCCGGCCACCGGCACGGGCTCGGCCGCGAACACGGAAGGGGTGTTCCTCGTTCCGCCGAACCCGGCGATGCACGACGAACACGCGGCCGACGAGGAGCGGCAGGCTCTCAGGACCAGGGCCGCAGCCCGCGACGAGGACATCCGCACCCTCGCGGCCCGCCTCACCGCCGACCGCTCCCTCGCTGCCCGCATCGGCTCCTGGCGCGCCGACTGCCCGCCCGGCATGCTCGCCGAGCTCGCCGAAGCAGCCCGCACCGCCCGTTCGGCGGCCGAGGCGGCAGAGGCCGCACTCGCCGAAGCCCGTACCGTGCGCGCCGAGGCCGACGAGACCGCCGCGGAAACCGCCCGCGTCCGCGATGAACGCCAGGAGGCCGCCCAGCGCGCCCGCCGCGCCGCCGACGCCCTCGCGGGCCTCGCCCACCGACTCCGCGAACGCGCGGGCTGGCAGGCGAAACTGCGCGAACTGATCGACGAAGCAGCCGAGTCCGAGGCCCGCGCCACCGTCTGCCTGGATCGGGCCCGCGCCGCCGACGAAGACCGCAGGGCCGCTCAGCGCGCCGCCGACGACGCCCGCCGCACCGCCCGCGCCCTGCGCGCCGAACGTGCCGAGATCGCAGGTGCCCCAGAGCACCTCCCGGAGCCCGAGGGCGACACCCCACGCCCCGCGCTTCCCACGTTGCGGGAGGCCTACCGAGCCGCATCCCAGCTGTACGAGAAAGTGGGCGTCGGCGCCGACCTGCGCGCCGAGCAGGCCCGCGCGGAGAGCGACGAGAGTGCCGCCCTCGCCGAGCTGGACCGGCTCACCAACAAGGTCCGCACCCGGGCCGCCCAGCTCCTCGAAGGTACCGACGGCGCCGACGGCCCCTCCAGGCAGGCGGCCGCCGCCCGCGCCGAATCCCTGGTCCAGCTCCTGGAAACCAGGGCCTCCACCGCGAGCGAACAGCTGGGCCGGCTGCGGGGAGAGACCGAGCGCCTGGCCCCGGTCGACGGCGAGACCCATCACACCGAACTCCCCGACGAGCTGGTCCCCGCCGATGCCGAGCAGGCCCAGGCCCTCCTGCGTACCGCCACGGCCGAACTGGCCTCCGCCACCGCAACCCTGGACACCGCCCGCGCCGCCCACGCCGAGCTGCTGCGCGCCCACCGCACCGCCGAGGACTCCGCAGGCGGCTTCGACGAGACCGCGGCACTTCTGCGCGACCTCCTCAGGGACCACGGCGCGGACGACGACACAGAGGCCCCCGAGCCGTACCCGGGCAGCCTCGACGAGGCCCGGCAGTCTGCCGCAGAGGCCCGCCGTTCACTGCGCGGCTGCGCCGCCGACCTGTCCGCCGCGGAGAGCGCCGTACGGGAAGCGAGCGACGTCCTCGTACGGCACGCCAACTCCACCCGCTACGAACAGGTCCGCACCCCCGCCCGCCAGCAGATCCGCGAACTGCCGGCCGCGGCGCTGCCCGAGCACGCCGAGAAGTGGGCCGCCGCCTTCGCACCCCGGCTCCGTGTCCTCACCGACGAGCTGGCCCAGTTGGAGCGCAACCGCGACTCCATCGTCGACCGGCTCCGCGGCCTCGTGGAGTCCGCGCTCACCACCCTCCGCTCCGCCCAGCGGCTCTCCCAGCTCCCCGAAGGACTGGGGGAGTGGTCAGGCCAGGAGTTCCTCCGGATCCGCTTCGAGGAACCCGATCAGGCGACGCTCACCGAGCGCCTCGGCGAGGTCATCGACGAGGCCACCCGCGCCGCCCTGAGGAAGAACTCCGATCTGCGCAGGGACGGCATGTCCCTCCTGCTGCGCGGTGTGCAGGCGGCGCTGGAGCCCAAGGGCATCGCCGTGGAGATCCTCAAGCCCGACGCGGTGCTCCGTGCCGAACGCGTCCCGGTCGGACAGATGGGCGACGTCTTCTCCGGCGGTCAGCTGCTCACCGCCGCCATCGCCCTGTACTGCACGATGGCCGCACTGCGCAGCAATGACCGGGGCCGCGACCGGCATCAGCACCGGCACGCGGGCACGCTGTTCCTGGACAACCCCATCGGCCGGGCCAACGCCACCTATCTGCTGGAGCTCCAGCGAGCGGTGTCGGACGCCCTCGGCGTACAGCTGCTCTACACGACCGGACTCTTCGACACCACGGCGCTCGCCGAATTCCCGCTGGTCATCCGATTGCGCAATGACGCGGACCTGCGGGCCGGGCTGAAGTACATCAGCGTGGAGGAGCACCTTCGCCCCGGGCTGCCGCAGCAGGACCCGAACGGCGAGACGGTGCACGGCGAGATCACCGCCACCCGCATGTTCAAGCGCGCCACGACGCCGCCCGACACCGCCCGGGTTCCCGCTCAGGGCCCGTCCGACGAGTAAGACCGACCGGCAAATGGGGGGCGGCGTCACGGGGCTGGGCACGCACTCCCCCAAGGCCTTAAGGGCCAGGGGGGACCCCCTCCGGCGTTGTCGTCGGTCACCAACTTCCCCGAGCTCTCGGCTTCGCTCGAGCAGGGGAGACCCCATCGCGTTGGCTCAATCCTCCGCCTTGCAGCTGCACGCACCCAGCCCCGCTCCTTCTCCCACCCCCCCATTTGCCGGTCGGTCTATGGACGACGAGCAGGAACGACGAGTAAGGAGCCGGCGCGGCCGCAAGCCGCGAGAGCCCGGCTCGATCCATGGGACAGGTCGGGCGGTGCTCAGGCCCGCGAGAGGCTGCCCGCGCCCCGGCGGCGTATCCGCGCGTCGTCCCGCTGCGCGGTCCGCGCCGCCCGCCGGGCTCTGCGCCGCTCACGGCGCAACTGCCGCGCCGAACTGCTCGGTACGGACACCACGCCGTTGCGCTGATTCCAGACCTGCCGGGTGACCCAGACATCCAGCACCGACCAGGTCGTAACCACCGTGCTGCCTACACTGCTCAGCACCATCGGAAAGGCAAGCCAGGACCCCGCCAGAGTGCACAGGAACGCCACCATGGCCTGGATGATCGTCAGCGACATGATGAGCACGGCACGCACGGCGGCCTTACGGACCGGGTCCGGCATCCGCCGCCGTATCGCAGGCTCTTCCACCCAGAGCTGCCGGTGCTGCTGGCACGGGATCTTCGCCCCGCCGGTCGCCGCCGAGACCGCCGTCGCCGCCGGTGCCGATGACACCGGCCTCCGACGCTCTTCCGTATCCAAGGACTCTCAACTCCCCACCGCTGTCCGACCTCAGGGTTGCTGCCCGGCATGCGCCGTTTCTACGCGAGCGGACCCGACCGTCCTGCCCTGACCGCTTCCCGTGTTCCCCCTGACCCGTACAGAGAGACGAGTGACCAGCTGTGAAGATTCCCTCGACCCGTCACCGAACGAAGAATTCCAGCCAACTGCCCTGCCGAACAGTGTGATGCTCTGACAGGTCTCTTCTGCCGCTTTCGCGAATTTCATTGCCCGGAATACCGGGAAAACTCATGACCAACGCCGGGGAGTGCGGCTGAAAATCGTCCGGACATCCCTTCGAGTTGTCTCTCTGTCGGTAGTAGGCTCGCGCCGTTTGTTGACGGAACACGACCACCGCCCCGTGGGGCCGGGCTGGAGGAGGCCATGCGCTTTCGCGGAAAGTCCATCCGCAGGAAGATCGTGGCGTTGCTGCTCGTGCCGCTCGTCTCCCTCACGGGACTCTGGGGTTTCGCCACTTTCCTGACGGGGCGCGAGGCCGGCCACCTGATGAGCGCGAGCACCATCGTGGAGAAGGTCGGACATCCTCTGGAGGGCACAGTCCGTGCCATTCAGGACGAGCGCCGTCAGACCCTGGTCTTCCTCGCCGACCCCAGGGCCTCCAACGCTCTGCCCCTGCTGGAGCGCCAACGAGCAGCCACCGACCGTGTCGTGGCGGATGTCAGGGAAAGCGCACGGCAGGAGGACATCCGCGATGCACTGCGGCCCGAGGACGAATCCCAGCTGAACGCGGTTCTCGGCACGGTCGAGGGCCTGGGCGCACTCCGCGATTCGGTCGAGAAACGCACCATCGACCGCCTCAAGGCGATGGAGTTCTACGACCGTCTCATAGACCCCTGCTACCGCTTTCTGACCGGCCTTCGCACGATGGAGAACGTGTCGATGGACAAGCAGGTCCGCGCACTCGTGGGCATCTCACGAGCCCGCGAAATGCTCTCCCGCGAAGACGCTCTGGTCGCTTCGTCACTCATCGCCGGACGGCTGACCGCTTCCGAACTGCGCCAGATCTCCGACCTCGTCGCCAATCGCAAGCTGCTCTACGAGATAAATGGCGAGATGCTGCCCTCGTCGGAGCGCCAACGCGTGGAGCAGTACTGGGCGAGCCCGGACAGCGAAGCGCTGAGGACCGCGGAGAACACCCTCATCAGCGGCGGTCCCACCCAGGACCCGCGAGTGGTCGACGCCGAGCGCTGGCAGGAGGTGGCCCCGCCGGTCCTGGACCGGCTGGCCAACGACTCCACCGAGATGAACAACCGTTTCCAGGACCGCGGCAAGCCCGCCGGCTACAGAGTCCTGATCAAGGCCGGGGTCGCGGGTGTCCTCGGATTCCTCGCCCTGCTCGCCTCGGTGTTCGTCTCCGTACGCATCGGCCGCGAGCTCATCCGTGACCTCTCCCGGCTCCGCAAGGACGCCCATGAGGTCTCCGGCGTACGGCTGCCGAGCGTGATGCGCCGGCTCGCCGCGGGTGAACAGGTCGATGTCGAGACCGAGGCACCGCACCTCCAGTACGAACGGGACGAGATCGGCCAGGTCGGCCAGGCCCTCAACACCCTGCAACGGGCCGCCGTCGAAGCCGCGGTCAAGCAGGCGGACATGCGCCGCGGGGTCTCCGAGGTCTTCGTCAATCTCGCCCGCCGCAACCAGGTCCTGTTGCACCGGCAGTTGACGCTCCTTGACACCATGGAGCGCCGCACCGAGAACACCGATGAACTCGCGGACCTCTTCCGCCTGGACCACCTGACCACCCGCATGCGGCGCCATGCCGAGGGCCTGGTGATCCTCTCCGGTGCCGCACCGTCCCGTCAGTGGCGCAAGCCGATCCAGCTGATGGACGTGGTACGGGCAGCGGTCGCCGAGGTCGAGGACTACGAGCGGATCGAGGTCCGCCGACTTCCCCGCATCGGTGTCGGCGGCCCCGCCGTCGCCGACCTCACCCATCTGATCGCCGAACTCCTGGAGAACGCCACCGTGTTCTCGCCGCCGCACACCGGGGTCCAGGTGCACGGCGAACGCGTCTCCAACGGCTTCACGCTCGAAATCCACGACCGCGGTCTCGGTATGGCTCCCGATGTCCTCCTCGACGCCAACCTGAGACTCGCCGAGACCCCCGAGTTCGAACTCTCCGACACCGACCGGCTCGGTCTCTTCGTGGTCAGCCGCCTAGCGCAACGGCAGAACGTCCGTGTCTCGCTGCAGACCTCTCCGTACGGTGGCACGACCGCTGTCGTCTTCATCCCGGCGGCGCTGCTCACCGACGCCCCGGAGACGCACGGCACCGGCTTCCGCCTCGACCGCCGGTCCGAGAAGGCGATCGGCAGCGGCGCAAGGGCAGCCGGCCAAGGACCGGGCAGTGACAAGGGCCGCAGGGACGGCGTGCCGGACCGCCGCGCCGCCGGCAGGCCCTCCGGCCTCGCCCCCGTCCCCACCGGCCTCGTGGATCCGGCCCTCCTGGACGGGCCCGTCGAGCTGGAGGGACCCGTCGGAGCGCTGGGCTTCGAGAACGACCCCGTACTCGATCCGCTGATCGACCCTCTGCTGGGCGGTACTTCCGACATCGACGACACCGGGAGTGAACGCGGCAGTATCTTCCGTGCCCGCGACCCCCGGCGCGACGGTGACCGCGAACAGCACGAGCAGGTGTCCGACCAGGCAAAGGAGTCCGCGGCCGATGTAAGGGCGATGCGCCCCGGCGGCCCGGTGCCGCTGCCTCGCCGCAAACCGCCGACCCTGGTCGCCGACAACGGACGCCGGGTCGACGAGGCGGGCCGCACCCACCCCACAACCGCCGAGCACGATTCCTCACCCGGTCCGGCCGAAACCGGCAGTGCCTCCACCGACGCCGGGATCAGGCCGTCGGGCGTCGTCCCGTGGCCCTCCGCCGTGGACACCGGCGGACCCACCGAGCCGCGGCACCCCACCGAACCCCGGCAGCCCACCGGCTTCCGGAAACCCGCCGAGCCGGCCACACCTCCTGAGCCCGCGCCTCCGACAGCGCCGAGCGCGGCCCGGGAGACCGTGGGTGGTCTGCCCCGGCGCATCCGGCAGGCCAGCCTCGCCCCGCAGCTTCGCGAAGTCCCCGGCGGCCGCGATGCGGAGCCGGCCGTAACGGAACCGTCTCAGGACTTCGAGCGCGATGCGGACGAGGTACGCAGCCGCATGGCTTCGCTCCAACGCGGCTGGCAGCGCGGCCGTCGGCAGAACGCCGAGGACGTGACCGGTCCCGGTGAAACAGCGCAAGGAACCACTCCGGGAGGGGACGGTCGATGACCGAACCGAACGCCGCAGCACCCAACGCCGCACGCCAGGGCTCAGGCCAGCTCAACTGGCTGCTCGACGAACTCGTCGACCGCGTCGCCAGCATCCACAAGGCGCTGGTGCTCTCCAGCGACGGCCTCGCCACCGGCACGTCCAAGGACCTGACCCGCGAGGACAGCGAACATCTGGCGGCTGTCGCCTCCGGATTCCACAGCCTCGCCAAGGGCGTGGGACGCCACTTCGACGCGGGCCGGGTCCGCCAGACCGTCGTCGAACTCGACGAGGCGTTCCTCTTCGTCACCGCAGCCGGTGACGGCAGCTGTCTCGCCGTGCTGGCCGATGCCGACTCCGACGTCGGCCAGGTGGCGTACGAGATGACGCTGATGGTCAAGCGCGTCGGCGCCCACCTGGCCAACGCTCCCCGGACGACCGGTCTGACCGCCGGGGGGTGAGTGGACGGCATGAGTGCTGACTCCTTCAGATCTCCGGCAACGCCCATGGACCCGCAGGCATCGCGCTGGTACGACGCCGAAGCGGGCCCTGTGGTCCGTCCGTACGCGATGACCCGGGGCCGTACCAGCAGCGCCTCCCGTCATCGCCTCGACCTGATCGCGATCGTCGTCCCGGAACCCGCGGCCGACGATCCCGGCCGGGACCAGACGCTCTCCCCGGAACATGTGGAGATCGTCGAACTCTGCAGTGGCATGCCCCAGTCGATCGCCGAACTCGCGGCCGGCCTGGATCTCCCCGTCGGGGTGGTCCGGGTGCTGGTCGGTGATCTCGTCGAGGACGAGCTGGTGCACGTAACCCGTCCCGTTCCGCCGGCCGAGCTGCCGGACGTGAACATTCTTCGCGAGGTGATCAATGGCCTTCGGGCGCTCTAGCCGCAACAGGCGGCCCGTTGAGCCCGTTACCCTGAAAATCCTGGTGGCGGGCGGCTTCGGAGTGGGCAAGACGACTCTGGTCGGCGCGGTCAGCGAGATCAGGCCGCTGCGTACGGAGGAGAGACTCAGCGAGGCGGGCCGCCCGGTGGACGACCTGGCGGGTGTGGAGGCGAAGACCACCACGACCGTGGCCATGGACTTCGGCCGGATCACACTCCGCGAGGACCTGGTGCTGTACCTCTTCGGCACCCCGGGGCAGGACCGCTTCTGGTTCCTGTGGGACGAACTCGCCCAGGGCGCGCTGGGAGCGGTCGTGCTCGCGGACACCCGGCGGCTGGAGGACTGCTTCGCGGCGGTCGACTACTTCGAGCGCCGCGCGATTCCGTTCACCGTCGCCGTCAACTGCTTCGAGGGAGCCGACAAGTTCCCCACCGAGACGGTGCAGGCGGCGCTGGACCTCGACCCGGAGGTGCCGGTGCTCATGTGCGACGCACGCGACCGCTCCTCCGCACGGGACGTACTGGTGGCGGTCGTCGAGCATGCAGTGGCCCGCGCTGAGCGTCCCCGCGAGCCCGCGACGACGTAGGCCCATCGGCCGACACAGTGCCGGGAACGCGGCCCGCACCCCCGCCGACCGGGGTACGGGCCACGCGTTGTTGCCTGACTGGGCAAGGATTTTTCACCCTGTGTGATGGGTCGTCAAGGCTGTTGACGGCAAGAGCTGTTCACGACAGGTGCGGTACAGGACGTCGCGCACTGCAAATCGGCTGGGAAAGCGCTCAGCGGACCGCGACGACTGCGGAACCATGGCCGAACAGCCCTTGATTGGCCGTGATCCCCACCCGCGCGCCCGGAACCTGCCGTCGGCCCGCAGTGCCGCGGAGCTGCCAGGTCAGCTCGCAGACCTGGGCGATGGCCTGCGCGGGCACGGCCTCCCCGAAGGAGGCGAGTCCGCCACTCGGATTGACCGGGATGCGGCCACCGAGCGCCGTCGCCCCCTCACGTACGAGCTTGGCGCCCTCACCCGCGCCGCACAGCCCGATGTCCTCGTACCACTCCAGCTCAAGAGCGGTCGACAGGTCGTACACCTCGGCCAGGGACAGGTCCTCGGGCCCGACACCCGCCTCCTCGTACGCCGCCCGGGCGATCGAGGCGCGGAAGCTCTCCGCGGCCGGCTCCACGGCGACCGCCGAATCGGTCGCGATGTCCGGAAGGTCGAGTACGGCCTTCGGGTAGGTCGGCGTCACGGTGGAGACGGCGCGGATACGGACCGGATCCGCGGCCCCGTGACGCCGGGCGAA
Source organism: Streptomyces sp. NPDC037301 (assembly GCF_055602785.1). Lineage (NCBI taxonomy): Bacteria > Bacillati > Actinomycetota > Actinomycetes > Kitasatosporales > Streptomycetaceae > Streptomyces > Streptomyces sp. NPDC037301. The sequence goes on along the minus strand of NZ_JBVJWD010000011.1, from coordinate 11,779 downwards.
CTCCATGCTGGACAGCACGAGTGCCGCCGCGCCGTCGGACGTCGCGCAGATGTCCAGCAGTCGCAGCGGATCGGCGACCACGGCGGAGGCGGCGACCTGCTCGGCGGTCACGGGCGCGCGGTAGCGGGCGTTGGGGTTCAGCGCACCGGCCGCCGCGTTCTTCACCTTGACCAGCGCGAAGTCTTCCGGGGTGTCTCCGTGGACGGCCATGCGTCGGCGGGCGTACAGCGCGAAGTACGCGGGGTTCGTCGCGCCGAGCACCCGGAAGCGCAGCCAGTCGGGGTCGTCCGGCCGGTCGCCGCCCGCCGGGGCGAAGAACCCCTTGGGTGCGGCGTCCGCACCCACCACGAGCACCACCTCCGCCAGGCCGGCGAGGATCTGTGCCCTGGCGATGTTGACCGCCTGGGCACCCGACGCACACGCCGCGTACACGCTGGCGACCCTCGCCCCCTGCCAGCCGAGTGCCTGCGCGAATGTCGCACCGGCCACATAGCCCGGGTAGCCGCCTCGCACGGTGTCCGCGCCGACCACCGACTGCACGTCCTGCCAGCCGATCCCCGCGTCACCGAGCGCCGTCCGGGCCGCCACCGTGCCGTACTCGACGAAGCTGCGCCCCCACTTGCCCCACGGATGCATCCCGGCGCCGAGGATGGCCACCTCTCCGGTCATGCCGCACCGCCCCGGGCCCCGCCGGTGCCCTCGGACGGCACCGGCCGCCAGTGCCAGGTCGTCCACACCGGGGCCGAATCGGTCCCGGCGGTGGCACCCCCGCTCAGCACGCCCGGCACCACCTCGACGGTCATCCCGACCGCCAGATCCGCGACGCCCACCCCCGGCGCGGTCTGGCCAAGGATCACCATGCGCTCGGCCGCCAGCTCGACGGCCACCAGCGTGTACGGCTCCCAGGGCACGTCGGGGTCGGAGAGGTAGGGGGCAGGCGGCCGGTAGCGGCCGTCCGTGTACGACCAGACCGTGCCGCGCCGGGAGAGCGGCACTTCGGCCAGCTCACCGCCCGCGCACTGCGGATTGCGGCAGAAGACGTCCTGACGCGGGAAGAAGACCGACGAGCAGGCAGAACAGCGGGTGCCCAGCAGTCGGAATTCCTGGTCGGTGCTGTCCCCGGTGAACCATCCGGCCACCACTGGTGTGCGCGTCTGTGGCAAAACCCCTCCCCAACACGAGTTCTGACGGAACGTCAGAAGTGTGTCACGGTCAGCGGTTGTCGGCGAGCCACTTGGCGGCGGTCTCTGCCAGCTCCCGGTCGCGGCCCGCCAGCATCATCCGGATCATCTGTACATCGCCACGTAGTGACCAGGCGGGATGCCCGAAGGTGGCCGGATTGTTCTTCTCGATCAGGAAATGCGCGGGCCAGGCGGTCCCGTACCCGATCAGCGGCAGTGCGGCCGCGTACCTCTTGCGCCCCCGTGTCAGGCCGTACGCGGTGACCGCGAGACCGGTGAGGGTGCCCGTCAGATGGACCCAGCGGGTGGCGGCCCTGGAGTGCATCGCGACGTAGTAGGGCCAGAACTCTTCGTATGTATCGAACGTCTGTTGTGGCATACGGGCACCGTAATGGCTTGAGCGGCAACCGGAAACGGCCGATCCACGTCCGAGAAGAAGAACGGGCGGCCGGAACCCACGGGGGTGGTCCCGGCCGCCCCTTCTCCGCGCGTGTCAGTGCCCTGCGACGGACCTCCTGGCCACCGGGAAGTCGAAGTAGGTGTTCGGGAACAGCTCGGGCTTGAAGGTGTAGTGCCACCATTCCTCGGCCAGATTCACAAACCCGGCGTCGGTGAGTGTCGTCTTCAGGAACTGCCGATTGGCGCGCTGAGTTCCCTGGACGCGCGGGTCATCGGTGTGCGAGAGCGTGTCGAAGCAGTCGAATCCCGTGCCCATGTCCACGGAATTGTCGGGGAAGCGGTCGGCCTCGGGCGCATAACAGGGCACCGGCTTCTGGCCCGGCTGGTACGGTCCGGTCGGCGCGGCGGGCAGTTTCACCAGCGTCAGGTCCACCGTGCTGCCGCGGCTGTGCCCGGACTTCTCCGCGATGTAACCGTCGGCGAACAGTCGGGTCTTGTCGACCCGGGGGTAGAACTCGCCCTTCATGGTCTCGTCGTCGAGATCCTTCGCCCACCGTACGAAGTGGTCGACCGCCCGCTGCGGCCGATAGCAGTCGTACACCTTCAGTGAGTAGCCTTGCTTCAGCAGCCGGGTCTGCGCGTGGTGCAGCGCACGGGCCGCCGGCCGGGTCAGGATGCAGAGCGGCTGGCGGTAACCGTCCACCGGTACGCCCATGAAGTTGTGTGCGGTGGGGTAGCGCATCTCCTGGATGATCGTCGGATCCACCGAACGCAGCGCGACGAACTCCTCGGGGGCCTTCGGGTCGGGCTTCGCCTGTGCCACGGGGGTGGCGGCAGTGACGGCGAGCAGGGTGGCGGCAGTGGCTGCCAGGACGCGGAAAGCGGAAGCGAGACCTGTCATGAGCACATAATTCAACAGGGTGGGGGAGGTCGGCAGGCGATCGGATACAGTCCGCGCGTGTCTGCGCCCACGAGCAACCCCGACAAGCCGGTCAAGGACTCCCACTGCGCCACCTGCGGAGCGCCGTACGCCGCCTCGGCGTCCCCCACAGCCTGGCCCCGCACCTGCACCGTCTGCGGCGATACCGCCTACCGCAACCCGCTGCCGGTCGCAGTCGCCCTGCTCCCCGTCTCCGACGGAGACGGCACCGGACTCGTCGTCATCACCCGCACCATCCCGCCCCACCGCGGCGGTCTCGCCCTCCCCGGCGGCTTCATCGACCACGACGAGGACTGGAAACACGCAGTCGTACGTGAACTCCACGAGGAGACCGGCATCGAGGCCGACGAACAGGACGTCCGCCTCGCCGATGCCCTCAGCGCCCCGGACGGCCACCTGCTCCTCTTCGGCCTGCTTCCGGAACGCCCCGCGGACGGCCTCCCACCCTCCGGGCCGACCGACGAGACCTCCGGCTTCCAGCTGCTCCGCACACCCACCGAGCTCGCCTTCCCCTTGCACACCCGGGCCGCCCGCACGTGGTTCGAAGGCGGCTACCACTGACCGGCCCGACGGCCCTTCCGCACACCGCGACCCGGCCTACAACCCCCGCACGCGCACCGGGTGGTTCAACGGCCCCTCCCCACCCTCCCGCTCCACCCGAACCTCCCCGTCCACCAGCCGCGACGTATACCGCTCCACCTCCGCCCGCTCCCAGCCGTCACCCGCATCCCGGACCACCAGACCGCCCCCACTGCGCCCCGCGGCCGGAGCCCACACCTCCAGTTCCACACCCCCGTCCGCACCCCGCACCGGCAGCACCGAACCCGCCCGCGCCAACACCGGCACCCGCGACAACGGCGCATCGAGCAATACCTGCCCCGGCCCCTCGTACACCTCACCCGTCGCCGTGTCGTACCAACGCCCCCGCGGCAACCGCACGGCCCGGCGATCCGCGCCACGCTCCAGCACCGGAGCCACCAGCAAGGCGTCACCCAGCAAGAACGCGTCCTCGCACTCCCGCAATGCCCGATCCCCGGGTGCACCCCACCAGACCGGTCGCACATACGGCGCACCGGTCAGCCGGGCCAGCTGCGCCAGCGTCACGAAGTACGGGTGAAGCCGCTCCCGCTCCTCCAGCGCGGCCCGCGCATGCTCGAGCACCTGCGGTCCGAACTCCCAGGGCTCCCGCCGTCCCGCGTCGATCGCCGCATGGGTACGGAACAACGGCAGGTACGCACCCAGCTGAAACCACCGCAGATACAACTCCGGCGACGGCGAGCCGTCGAACCCGCCCACATCCGGCCCCGAATACGGAACCCCGCACAGCCCCAGCCCCAGCACCAGCGCCAGCGAGGCCCGCAGTCCCGGCCAGCCGGTCTCCACATCACCGGACCAGGTGCCCCCGTAACGCTGCATCCCCGCCCAACCGGAACGCGAGAACAGAAAAGGACGCGCCTCCGGCCGCAGCCGACGAAGCCCTTCGTACCCGGCACGCGCCATAGCGAGCCCGTACACATTGTGCGCCTCGCGGTGATCACCCCCGCGGCCCTCCAGAGAGTGCCGCGCAGACCGCGGCAGCGTCGGATCCCCGAACGCCGCGAACGACACCGGCTCGTTCATGTCGTGCCACACACCGGAGAACCCCTGCGCGAGCCGCTCCTCGTACAGACCGCCCCACCACTCCCGCACCTGCGGATCGGTGAAGTCCGGATACACGCACTCACCCGGCCACATCTCCCCGCGCACCGTCCGCCCCCGCGCATCCCGGACGAACGCCCCGCCGCTCCCGACCGCTCTACCCGAGTCGAACACCGCATCCCCCGGCTCCGCCTTCACCGCGGGATCGACGATCGACACCAGCCGCACCCCGGCCTCCCGCAACTCCTTCGCCAGCCCCGGCAGATCGGGAAAACGCTCACGGTCGACGGTGAACACCCGATGCGCGTCGTAGTGGTCGATGTCCAGATGCAGTGCCGACAAGGGCAGCCCCCGCTCCCGGTACCCGGCAACGATCCGCCGCACCTCCCGCTCGCTCCCGAACCCCCAACGGGCGTGCTGCGGACCCAACGCCCAGGACGGCGGCAGCGCGGGCGCACCCGTGAGCGTCGTCCAGCCCTGCAGCACCCGGGCCGGCGTACCGGCCGTCACCCAGCAGCGCAGCGGCCCCCCGTCCATCCGCACCTCACACATCCCCGGACGGTCATGGCCGGATCCCGCACCTTCCTCGCCCTCGCGCAACGTCACCCGCCCCGACCAGGTGTTGTCGTGGAACACCAGATGCGTCCCCGCATCGGAGACCACCATCTGCACCGGCATCGTCAGATACAGCGGATCGTCATCCGGCCCGAAGTGCCCGCCCGGATCGGTGTTCCACAGCTCGTACACACCGTCCCGCAGCCGCGGTCCCGACGCCCGTCCGCCGAGCCCGAAGAACCGGGCGTCCGCCGGCACCTCGGAACGCTGCACCCACCGAGCGGCACCACCCGCCACCGGCTCCCACCAGCGCGGCGGCAACTCGCGCCGGAGCACCACCCCGCCAGGAGTACGCAGTTCCACGGCCCCGTGCCGCGACACCGCAACGGTCAGCCGCTCCGAGACCACCTGCCAGCCGCCGTCCTTGTCCGGTTCCAGCTCGGCCCGCGGATCCGCCTCGGGCGCCGCACCGGCCAGTGCGTACGACGGCAACGGCTCCGCGCCGTCCCAGCCCCAGAACACCGCACCGCCCACCGCCACCCGGACCCGCAACTCCGAACGCGCGAACCGCACCACACCCCCGCCCGGACCCGGATCCGCCCCCACCACAAGTCCCGGCACTCTCGCCCGCTCCGCACCGCGCCGCGGCAGCGCCCGCGCATCCGCATTCCGACGCCACAAGGAGGAGCGCATCGCGCGCAGCCCCTGCACCGAACCGACCATCTTCACCGAGCGCACCAGGTCACGACCGTTCATGCAGTTCACCCTGCCACCCGGCAGGGCGGGAGCGGGCTCCGTTCAACTTCCGTTCACCCGTGGCCGGACCACATATCCGGACGCGCGACCATGGGTGGCGAACCCTGGTGCGAAAGACGATCACATGGCATCGTCCGTAAAAGCCGCCTCGCGCGCACACCCCAGCACGTGCGCGCGCGACCCACGCCCATCCCGCGTACCCGTACAGCCAGGGAGCCGCCCCATGACCGCAGCAGCCAACGAAGCCCCCCTCTGGCAGCCCGGCCCCGACCGCATCGCGGCCGCGGCCGTCACCCGCTTCCAGAACTGGGCGGCCGAGCGGTACGGAGCACCGGCCGACGGCGGCTATCCGGCCCTGCACCGCTGGTCGGTCGATGAACTCGACACGTTCTGGCAGGCCGTCGCCGACTGGTTCGACGTACGGTTCTCCGCCCCGTACGAGTCCGTCATCGGCGACCGCACCATGCCCGGCGCCCAGTGGTTCCCCGGCGCCACCCTCAATTACGCCGAACACGCCCTGCGCACTGCGGAGGACCCCCTGCGCGCAGACGCCCCCGCCCTGCTCCACGTCGACGAGACCCACACCCAGGTCCCCATCTCGTGGTCCGAACTCCGCCGCCGGGTCGGATCGCTCGCCGCCGAGCTCCGTGCCCTCGGCGTCGAACCGGGCGACCGTGTCAGCGCCTACCTCCCCAACGTCCCCCAAGCCGTCGTCGCCTTCCTCGCCACCGCGGCCGTCGGTGGTGTCTGGACCTCCTGCGCCCCCGACTTCGGCGCCCGCAGCGTCCTCGACCGCTTCCAGCAGGTCGAACCCGTCGTCCTCTTCGCCGTCGACGGCTACCGCTACGGCGGCAAGGAACACGACCGCGCCGACACCGTCGCGGAGCTTCGCCGCGAACTTCCCACCCTGCGCGCCGTCGTCCACATCCCGCTGCTGGGCACCGAGGCCCCGGAGGGTGCTCTCGAATGGTCCGCCCTCACATCCGCGGACACCGAGCCCGTCTTCGAACAGGTCCCCTTCGACCATCCGCTGTGGGTGCTCTACTCCTCCGGCACGACCGGACTCCCCAAGGCGATCGTCCAGTCCCAGGGCGGGATCCTGCTGGAACACTTCAAGCAGATCGGCCTGCACTGCGACCTCGGCCCCGACGACCGGTTCTTCTGGTACACCTCCACCGGCTGGATGATGTGGAACTTCCTCGTCTCCGGCCTGCTCACCGGGACCACACTCGTGCTGTACGACGGAAGCCCGGGCTATCCGGACGTCAGCGCCCAGTGGCGCGTCGCCGAACAGACCGGAGCGACCCTCTTCGGTACCTCCGCCGCCTATGTCATGGCCTGCCGCAAGGCCGGCGTCCACCCGGGCCGCGACTTCGACCTCTCCCGCATCCAGTGCGTCGCCACCACCGGCTCCCCGCTCCCGCCCGACGGTTTCCGCTGGCTCCACGACGAAGTCGCCGACGATCTCTGGATCGCCTCCGTCAGCGGCGGCACGGACGTCTGCAGCTGCTTCGCCGGCGCGGTCCCCACCCTCCCCGTACACATCGGCGAACTCCAGGCCCCGTGCCTCGGCACAGACCTTCAGTCCTGGGACCCCGCAGGCAAGCCGCACATCGGCGAAGTCGGCGAACTCGTCGTCACCGCACCCCTGCCCTCCATGCCGATCCACTTCTGGAACGACCCCGACGGCAGCCGCTACCACGACAGCTACTTCGACATGTACCCCGGTGTGTGGCGCCACGGCGACTGGATCACGATCACCGAACGCGGCTCGGTCGTCATCCACGGCCGCTCCGACTCCACCCTCAACCGCCAGGGCGTACGCATGGGCTCCGCCGACATCTACGAAGCCGTCGAGCGGCTCCCCCAGATCCGCGAATCCCTCGTCATCGGCATCGAGGAGCCCGACGGTGGGTACTGGATGCCGCTCTTCGTCCACCTCGCCGACGGGGCCGCGCTCGACGACGACCTGCGCAACAGCATCAAGCAGACCATCCGCGAGAACCTGTCCCCGCGCCATGTCCCGGACGAGGTCATCGAGGTCCCAGGCATTCCGCACACCCTGACCGGCAAGCGCATCGAGGTTCCGGTCAAACGCCTCCTGCAAGGCACGGCCCTGGCCAAGGCGGTCAATCCCGGCTCGATCGACAACCTCGAACTCCTCCGCTTCTACGAGGACCTCGCCCGCAAACGTGCCTGACCGTCCGCATTGTCAGTACCCATGATTACTCTGAGTGAGCAATGATCGACAGCGCACTGGGGGAGTCATGGCGCACACCAGGAACACCAAGCACGCCAAGCACAGCACGACCGCCGGGTACAGCCGCTCCGGCACATCCATGCGACGTACGCTGCGCCGCGAAGCACCCAGCACCATCGGCCTCCTGGCCGACGAGCAGGACTTCGCGGCGATGCAGCGCTACCGCACCTTCATGTTCGACGACCACACCGTCTATCTGCAGCAGGTCGAGGGGCTGCTCAAAGCCCTCGCCGCGCAGGGCATGCACGCCACGGTCGCTCTCTTCGACCCGGAGGAGTACGCGGAGTTCTGCACCGAGTCGGGAATCGCCCCCGACGTTCCCGCCAGCCGCAGCCGCTTTACCGCCGAGATCGCCTCAGCCGGGGCCACCGTCGCGTACGCCGGGCAGCCCATCGACACCCTGATCCCGCTCCTGGTCAGCCGAGCCGTCCGCCAGGCCACCTGGGAGTACGCCACGATGACCCTGGCCGGCCTCGGAGACTGCGCGGACTGCGGCCAGGACATCGGCCGCGCCGCCTTCGACCGGGCTTCCCACCTGCTGTTGCGCATGCTGGAGACGGCAGGCCCGGGTACCCACCACCTCGTCTGCAGCAGCCCCACGGAGAACGAGCACCTGCTCGCCGTCCTGCACACCGAGCGCGACACCACGGGACCCACCCGCCTCGAAACAACGGAAGGAGCCGAGTTCGTCACGGTGCTCGCCGTCGGTATCGCCCTCGAAAAGCCCGGGGGAGTCGTACTGCGTACGAGCAACCCCGGCACCCAGGACCGGGTCCACGGCTGGCGGCTGGCCCGCGGCAGCCTGGTCCCGCTCACCGCCGCTGAGGTCTTCAGCGCCTACTGCACCGACGCCGACACCGGCGAACCGGTCGCCCCGGAGTCACATGTGGAGTACTGCGCGGGCTTCGACCTGGGCGCGGACGAACCGGAATCACACCACTGACAAGCCGAAGGGGCTCCCCGCCACCATCGGCAGGGAGCCCCTTCACCACAGACGCCGCAGGGCTACTCGCCCGACAGCACCGCCTGAGCCGCCACCCGTGCCTCTTCGGCGGAGTCCGCCGCACGCGCGGCGGAAGCGGCACGCTCGCACTGCGCAAGCGTGTACTTCGCCAGCGTGGCGCGGACATAAGGAATGGAAGCGGCCCCCATCGACAACGACGTCACACCCAGCCCCGTCAGGACACAGGCGAGCAGCGGATCGGAGGCGGCTTCACCACAGACACCACAGCTCTTGCCCTCGGCCCTGGCCGCCTCCGCCGACAGCGCCACGAGGTCGAGCAGCGCAGGTTGCCACGGATCCTGCAGCCGGGACACCGCACCCACCTGACGGTCGGCGGCAAAGGTGTACTGCGCGAGGTCATTCGTGCCCAGCGAGAGGAACTCCACCTCCTGCAGGATCGAGCGTGCCCGCAGTGCCGCGGACGGAATCTCCACCATCGCGCCGAACTTCGCCCGCAGCCCAGCCTCACGGCAGGCATCGGCAAAGGCCTTCGCATCCTTACGGTCCGCCACCATCGGAGCCATGACCTCAAGGTGGACAGGCAGACCCTCGGCCGCCTTCGCCAGCGCGGTCAGCTGGGTCCGCAGTACCTCGGGGTGGTCCAGCAGACTCCGCAGCCCGCGTACACCCAGCGCCGGGTTCGGCTCGTCCGCCGGCGTCAGGAAGTCCAGCGGCTTGTCGGCGCCGGCATCCAGCACCCGCACCACGACACGCCCCTCGGGGAACGCCTCAAGCACTGCCCGGTACGCCGCAATCTGCTTCTCCTCGGACGGTGCCTGCTTGCTGTCGTCCAGGAACAGGAACTCGGTACGGAACAGACCCACGCCTTCGGCACCGGCCTCGACCGCCGCCGGCACATCGCCCGGCCCACCGACATTGGCGAGCAGCGGGACCTTGTGGCCGTCGGAGGTAGCGCCAGGACCGGTCGAAGCGGACAGTGCGGCCTTGCGCGCCGCAGCGGCGCTCTCCATCTCCGCACGCTTCTCGGTGCTGGGCTGGACGAAGATCTCACCGGTGCTGCCGTCCACCGCGACGACTGTGCCCTCTGCCAGCTCACCGGCACCGGGGAGCGCCACCACGGCAGGCACACCGAGCGCCCGCGCCAGAATCGCGCTGTGACTGGTCGGCCCTCCCTCCTCGGTCACAAAGCCGAGCACCAGAGCCGGGTCGAGCAGCGCCGTGTCGGCGGGCGCGAGATCCCGTGCGATCAGCACGTAGGGCTCGTCGCTGTCCGGCACACCTGGCATTGGCACACCGAGCAGGCGAGCCACGATGCGGTTGCGTACATCGTCGAGGTCGGCAACGCGACCCGCAAGGTACTCTCCGGCGTTGGCGAGCAGAGCCCGGTAGGCGGCGAACGCGTCGTAGACGGCGCGCTCGGCGGTGCTGCCGACGGCAATGCGCCGATCCGCATCAGCCATCAGTTCGGGGTCCTGAGCCATCATGGCCTGGGCCTCGAGCACATGCTGGGCCTCGCCACCGGCCAGATTGCCGCGCGCAATCAGATCGGCCGCCACAGCCTCCACAGCCTGGCGAGCGCGCCCCTGTTCGCGCTCCGCCTCCTCGGCCGGAATCTGCTTGGCCGGCGGTTCGAGCACCGCCGTGCCCATATGACGCACCTCGCCGATCGCCACTCCGTGGCTCACACCGACGCCTCGCAGCGTTGTCTCCATTTCACCCGTCCCCGGTTGTGCGGCGGCCCGTGCCTCCGCGGTGGATATCCAGTCGGCTTTCACTGCGCCGAGTCCGTCACTGCCAACCGAACAACGTGTCGCCGATCTTCACTTCCCCGTCCTCGCGGACGTCGGAGAGGGAATCAGCGGTGGCCTCCAGAGCGACGATCGGGCACACAGGGGACTTGCCGGCCGCCTCGACGCCCGCAGGATCCCAACGCACGATGCCCTGACCGCGCGTGACCGTGTCCCCCTTGTTCACGAGCAGCTCGAAGCCTTCACCATTGAGCTGAACGGTGTCGATGCCGAGGTGTACGAGAACGCCGCGCCCGTGCTCGTCCACGATGACGAACGCGTGCGGGTGAAGGGAGACAACGATGCCGTCGACCGGCGAAACGGCCTCGGACGGCTCGCGTACGGGATCAACGGCGGTTCCAGGACCCACCATCGCGCCGGAGAAGACCGGGTCCGGTACCGCAGCGAGCCCGATGGCATGTCCGGCAAGAGGGGACGTCACAGTGGTCATGGGGAACCTCCCAGGGGTGGAGCTTGAATGGCGCCGTCACAGCTTGTGGGCGACGGCGTACTGTTCAGCAGGGTAAGTCATAGGAAGTTCCGGTTCCGCCTGAGTCCTGATGGTTCGCGGCCCTAGAGGGGCACCGGAAACGATTTGCCTCAACTCCCGGCGCCCTGTACTGTCGTGCTCCTGCCTGGCCCCAGCACGACTTTAAGTCGGGGGTCGGCGGCGACTTTTAAGTCCTGACTCTAACCCGGATCGGCACCTGCATGCCTGCAGGAGGTTGGTCAAGGGAAATGAAAAGGCCTGATAGGGTCGGACTCGCCGGAAAGGGAAACGCGAAAGCGAAGAACTGGAAAGCGGCCCCGCTTCGACCGGGAATCGGACACGAAAGAGTCTGATAGAGTCGGAAACGCAAGACCGAAGGGAAAAGCCCGGAGGAAAGCCCGAGAGGGTGAGTACGAAGGAAGCGTCCGTTCCTTGAGAACTCAACAGCGTGCCAAAAGTCAACGCCAGATATGTTGATACCCCGGCCTGCTTCGGCAGGTTGGTGGTTCCTTTGAAAGTCCTGCCGGGCCTCACGGTTCCGGTGGGCAATTTACACAGCGAGGACGTTGTGAACGATCGGTCTTATTCCGGCTGATCGTTCCGCTCTCGTGATGTGTGTCCCGATTACGGGAAAACATTCACGGAGAGTTTGATCCTGGCTCAGGACGAACGCTGGCGGCGTGCTTAACACATGCAAGTCGAACGATGAAGCCTTTCGGGGTGGATTAGTGGCGAACGGGTGAGTAACACGTGGGCAATCTGCCCTTCACTCTGGGACAAGCCCTGGAAACGGGGTCTAATACCGGATA
>NZ_JBVJWD010000010.1:226891-242088 GCF_055602785.1 Streptomyces sp. NPDC037301 | reverse complement strand
CTCGCCGTACGCGACACCCACTGACCGTTCCTAACCAGTGTGCGTAAGTGAGTCCTGGACCCACTGTTGCGTGCTGGCCACCCCACACGGAGGTGTAGGCGGGGTCGACCGCGACAATGCTCAGGCCCTGTTCGGCTGCCATCGACACCAGCCGGGCCTTGAGCTTCCCGGTCGGCATGCCGGAGATGAGCTGCCGGAACCTCTTCTTGCGGCCGTGCTTCTCGCGGGTCTTCTCGGCGGTGAAGTCGAGGTCCTCGATGCCGATCGCGGCGACCCCGACGTGCTTGGCCCAGTTGATGAGGCGGGTCAGGGCGTGGCGGATCTGGGCGTCTCGGTGGCCGGCCGACCCGGACAGGTTGTAGAAGAACCGCCGGGGCCCGCCGATGGGGTTGCCGTGCCGGTCGAGGTGGTAGGCGGCGAAGTGGTCGGCGTTGGTGTCGACCCCGATCATGCCCGGGCGCGGGCGGTCTCCAGCGGGATGGTCTGCACGACGGGGCGTTGCCAGGACGCGGTGAGGTACCAGCGGCCGCGGTCGGTGTCGAGGTGGATGCGGTAGGCGACGGCCCGGTTCGCGGTGATGCGGTCGGCCCACTCCGCACCCCGGTGCGCGAACGCCACGGTCGAGGTGAGGGTGTACCGGCCGTGCCGGGTGTTCGCCAGGTGCGCGAGCGGGGCAGGCAGCCTGATGCTCACTTCGCCGTCCGGGGTGACGCGGATCGTCTCGTTCCCGAACCGCTTCCCCGACTCGCCGTCCGCGGCGATGAACCAGCGTTCCGCCTCCCACCGTTCCCGCCACCGTTCCTCGGTGAGCCGGGCCTGGGGGAGGTGGTGGCGGGTGTTCAGGAGACGTCTGCCGCCCCGGACCACCCGCACCCGTCCGGCCTGCCACTCGGCGACAGCAGCAGTGTGCCGGTCTTCCAGCGCCGCGAGACGGCGGGACTTACGGAACCACTCGCCCTTGGAGCGGTAGCCACCCGCCGCGGGCTTGGTGCCCTTCGACCCGAGCGGAAGGGACAGGCGGTGCCGCAACGTCCTGATCCCGGCTTCCAGCTTCCGGATATGCGCCGCCTGGCAACGGCGCGCGAGCGCCCACTGATCGTGCGTGGCCTTCGTGATTGCCCCCGCGATCCGCGACGACGACAGCGGCGTCAGGTCCCGCTTGCGCGACGCCCAGGTGTCCGCGCCGTGCTCCAGACCCTCCGCACAACGGACCTTGAGATCACGGGAAGCCAGCGCACCCTGACGCTCCCCGACCGCACGCAGCACCCTCTCGTCCTCGGGGGTGAGGCGCTTGAGACGGTCCCTGACCGCCACCCCGCAAGGCCCGGGCACCACAAACGGCGCCGCCAACTCCCGCAAACCACCCACCACAACACCCCCGCCCCCATGCCGGACACCCGCCACCCAGCCCAACGAGCAACAGTCACCAAGGTCACCCATTCGACACCAGAACCCCCGTGCCCACCCCACATCCCACCACCAGGACTCACTCCCACACGCCACCACTCACTTCGGCTCAGTAAACCGACAGCAGCTCACAACCCTCAGGGTCGGCACCACTCGCGTGCCCGGCGCCACTCTCCCACCACACAGGGAAGCGCCGGGCACACCCATATCCGGCGCCACACCCATACCACCGGAACCCCCTGCAACGGCCCCCCTGCCCCTCCCACATCCCCCTTTCGAGTTCAGATCACCAAGCTCTGCGGCCGCGCCCCCGAAAACCCGGACAAGCTGGCACGTCCACCCATGCGCACCCGAAGGGCCCCGCAACCATGCCCACCCCGCCCCTCGCCGGCTCGACCACCGGCCCCGCCGCCCTGCGCCCCCTCATCGACACCGTCCTCACCGCACTGCACGACGGCGCCCACCGCCGCGACGGCCCCCTCCCCGCAGGCGGACCGGACGCCGTCACCCCCCGGATGCGCACCGCCACCCACCCCGTCATCCCCGACCGCGGCACCGGCCCCCACGACGCACTGCGCACCCTCGTCAGCGCCCTCGCCGAAGGCGCCGCAGACCCCGCAGACCCGCTCTGCGCCGCCCACCTCCACACCCCGCCCCTCGCCCTCGCCGCCGCCGCGGACCTCGCCGCCTGTGCCCTCAACCCCTCCATGGATTCCTGGGACCAGGCCCCCGCAGCCTCCGCCCTCGAAGCCGACATCACCGCCGCACTCGCCTCCGAGATCTACCCCCAGGCGCCCTCACCCGACGCACTCGTCACCACCGGCGGCACCGAAGCCAACCAACTCGCCCTGCTCCTCGCCCGCGAACGCAACGGCCCCGTACAGACCATCTGCGCCGCCAACGCCCACCACAGCATCACCCGCGCCGCCTGGCTCCTCGGCCTCCCCGCACCCGTCGTCATCCCCGCCCCCACAGGCGTCATGGACCTCGCCGCACTCGACGAAACCCTCACCGAACTCCACCGCCCCCTGCTCGTCACCGCCACCGCAGGCACCACCGACACCGGCCAGATCGACCCACTCGCCGACATCGCCGACCTCTGCACCACCCACGGCGCCGAACTCCACATCGACGCCGCCTATGGCGGCCCCCTCCTCTTCAGCCCCACCCACCGGGGCAAGGTCCACGGCCTCGACCGCGCCCACAGCGTCACCCTCGACCTGCACAAACTCGGCTGGCAACCCGCATCCGCAGGAATCCTCGCCACCCCCGACCGCACCCACCTCGACGTACTCCACCACCGCGCCTCCTACCTCAACGCCGACGACGACACCGAAGCCGGCCTCCCCGACCTCCTCGGCCGCTCCCTGCGCACCACCCGCCGCCCCGACGCCCTCAAGATCGCAGTCACCCTCAAGGCCCTCGGCCGCACCGGACTCGCCGACCTCATCGACCACACCGTCGCCGCCGCCCACCACCTCGCCGACCTCATCGCCAAAACCCCCACCCTCGACCTCTACGACCGCCCCACCATCAGCACCGTCCTCTTCCGCCCCACCGACGCCGACGACAACACCGTCGCCACCATCCGCCGCACCCTCCTCACCCGAGGCCACGCCGTACTCGGCCGCGCCCACACAGACAACCGCCTCTGGCTCAAAGCCACCCTCCTCAACCCCCACACCACCCCCGACGACCTCCGCACACTCCTCGACCTCGTCAACCACCTCGCCAACGACCTCGCGGAAGGCAACACCCCCCGATGACCGCCCTGCCCACCCCCGAGACCGACCAGCCACACGACCTCGTCGGCATCGGCATCGGCCCCTTCAACCTCTCCCTCGCCGCACTCGCCCACGGCATCCCGGGCACCCCCCACCCCCTCACCGCCGCCTTCTACGAACAGCGCCCCGCCTTCCACTGGCACCCCGGCCTCCTCATCGACGGAGCCAGCCTCCAAGTCCCCTTCCTCGCCGACCTCGTCACCCTCGCCGACCCCGCAAGCCCCTGGACCTTCCTCAACTACCTGCGCAGCCGCGACCGGCTCTTCCCCTTCTACTTCGCCGAGCGCTTCCACATCCAGCGCGCCGAATACGACGCCTACTGCCGCTGGGTCAGCGACCAACTCCCCGGCCTCCACTTCAGCCACCAGGTCGACGCCGTCCGCTGGAACAACGAACGCGGCCTCTTCGAAGTCGACTTCACCCAACTCGACACCGACGGCGAAGCCGAAGCACTCGGCCGCGCACACACCCGCCACATCGCCCTCGGAATCGGCACCGAGCCCTACATCCCCGACCCCCTCAAACCCCTCACCGAAGCCGAATCCCTCCCCGTCATCCACTCCGCCGACTACCTCCACCACCGCGAAACACTCCTCGACGCCGAACACATCACCGTCATCGGATCCGGACAGTCCGGCGCCGAAATCTTCCTCGACCTCCTGCGCGCCCGCCCCGCAGGCCGCGAAAAGCTCCACTGGCTCGCCCGCACCCAGGCCTTCGCACCCATGGAGTACTCCAAACTCGGCCTGGAACACTTCACCCCCGACTACAGCCGCTACTTCCACGCCCTGCCCGAATCCGTACGCGACGAACTCGTCCCCCACCAATGGCAGCTCCACAAAGGCATCGACGCCGACACCATCGCCGCCATCCACGACGAGCTCTACCGCCGCACCCTCCACGGCGGCTGGCCCGACGCCACCCTCACCCCCGGAGTCTCCGTACGCACCGCAGGACGCGTCGCCAACACCCGCGTCGAACTCCACCTCGAACACACCCAGCAGAACACCCGATCCCGCCTCACCACCGACGCCGTCGTCCTCGCCACCGGCTACCGCGAACGCTCCCTCGACCGCATCCTCACCGGCCTCGACCCCTACATGCGCCGCGACACCTCCGCACGCCCCCGCATCGACGACCGGTTCCGCCTCGTCCTCGACCCCACCGTCACCGGCAACGTCTACGTACAGAACGCCGAGCGCCACACCCACGGCGTCGGCGCCCCCGACCTCGGACTCGCCGCCTGGCGCAGCGCCACCATCCTCAACAACCTCACCGGCACCAACGCCTACCCCCTCCCGGAACGCACCGCCTTCACCACCTTCGGCCTCACCCCCCAGAACCCGACCGTCCCCACCCAGAACCCCGACCGCATCCCCCTCGCCCAAGGCAACTGACACCCGCCCCCCACACAGACAGAAGACGGCCGTCCCCTCCGCAAGGAGAGGACGGCCGCCGACCGGGGGGCGACCGCCTAGAACACCGGCGCACCGTCCCGCGTCAGACGCCAGTCCACCGAAGCGAACTGCGCACCGTCCACCGAACCCTTCGCCTGCACCCAGGCAATGATCGTGTTACGGATCTCCTCCGAGTTCGCCCACAACTGCTTGGCACCCGGCACATGCGGGAAATTGCCACCACCGCTCGCCCGGTAGTTGTTCACCGCCAGCACGAACTGCGCCGCCGGATCGATCGGCTTGCCCTCGAACGACAGATTCACGATCCGCGAACCATTCGGCTTCGCAATGTCGATCTCGTACGTCAGACCCGACACCGAGTCATAGTTGTAGTCCGGAGTGTTGTCCGCATTCGTCAGCTTCGCCGTGTCCACCGGAGCACCGGCCGCCGTCTGCACGTAGTACCGGGCAGAGAACTCCAGATAATCCTTGATCTGCGCACCCGTCAGCAGCCGCGCCTCAAGGGTGTTCTCGAACGGGTACAGACCCGCCGCGTCCTTGATCGTCACATTCCCCGCCGGGATCTGCGCCGTACGCGAGAAACAGGACGCCTGCGAAAGAACGGGAAGCGCCGCATACTCACCACCCGCCAGCGCCGCCTTCACCGTCTCCGCCTGGACGACATTGATCAGATCGATGATCGGCTCGTCCTTCCAGGCCGCCTCCGCCGTCGTCATCGCCGCCGTGGACGTCCCGATGACCTGATTGACGTACGCCACAACCTTCTTGTGCTCGTCCATCAGCAGCTTCGTGATCTCCGGGTCCTCGGCCACCGTGTTGGAGTTCAACACCTGCGAACCCGCCCTCTCCACCACCCAGCTGCCCTTCTCCCACACCAGATCGAAGTCGAACAGCGTCAGCCGCTGCCCCCACTTCAACGGCTCGGAGAGCACCACCTTCTTGCCGGTCTGCTTGTTCTCCACGAAATACTCGGGAATCTCCAGATGCGCATGCCCGACCAGGATCGCGTCGATCCCCGGAACCTGCTCGGCCACCAGACCCGCCGCGTTCTCGACATACGGGACCTGATCACCCCACGACGACGTACCGCTGTGGCCCGAGTGCGCCGACACGATCACGACATCCGCACCCATGGAACGCAGCCGCGGCACGAACTTCGCCGCCTGCTCCTCCAGACCGGGAAACACCATCTTCCCGCTGACATTCGCCTTGTCCCAGATGGCGATACCCGGGTTGGTCAGACCCAGGATCGCGACCTTCACATCCGGACCGTGCGGAGTACGCATCCTCTTGATCACGTACGGGGCGAACGCCGGCCGCAACGTCTTCGCGTCCAGCGCGTTCGCACCCAGCAGCGGGAAGTCGCACTGCTCCTCGAACTTCCGCAGCACCGGGATGCCGTAGTTGAACTCATGATTGCCGAGCGCCGCGGCGTCGTAGCCGATCGCGTTCATCGCCTGCGCCATCGGGTGCACCGGGCCGCGCTTCGCCGTGATCGGATCGACCTTGGCGTAGTAGTACGACAACTGGGTGCCCTGGATCGTGTCACCCGCATCGATCATCAGGGTGTTGTGACGGCCCTTCTCCCGGCGCACCTGGTCCACCAGCGTGGAGATCTTCGCCAGACCGACATCGTTGTGGGCCTTGTCGTCGAACTCCTTGTCGGTGAAGTAGTCCCAGTTGAAGACGTTCCCGTGCAGATCGGTGGTGCCCATCACGGTGAACGAGTACCGCTTCGGCGGACGCCCGTGGCCGTGCCCATGGCCATGACCGTGGGCCGCGGCGGGAACGGCGGAACCACCAGCGATCGCCACACCGGCACCGGCGGCCGCCGATGTGCCCAGGAACGTCCTACGGTTCAGCGGCATTTCGTCTCCCACATCTCAGTTCTCGTACAGCTCAGTACTCGTACAGCTCAGTTCTCGCAGTGCACAACGCGCGTAGATAATGACCCACGAGCCACACCCGGCAACACCCCTTGCGGGTTTCGATCTGATGACCACCCGCTGTCGTACCCGGATGCGAGAGTGGACCCATGACCGGAACGCCGCCGCCCTACGGCACCCCCGACCACCCCCGCGTCGCCGTCCGAGGCGAAGCCCGCCTCGAAGTCGACCCCGAGACCGCCCACATCGGCATCACCGTCAGCGCCCGCGGAAAAGACCGCCGCGCCGCCCTCGAAGACCTCACCCGACGCAACAACCACGTCCTCGAACTCGCACGGTCCTACGGACAAGCGGTCGAAAAGCTCGAAACCGGCGCATTCTCCATCACCCCCGAACTCACCCAGCGCGGCCGCGACGAAAAAATCCGCGCCTACCACGGACGCGTCCATGTCACCGCCGTCCTGAACGACTTCACCGCACTGGGCGAATTCACCACCCGCGTCGCCGACCTCGACATGACACGCGGCAACGGCCCCTGGTGGGCCCTGCGCCCCGACTCACCCGCCCACGCGAACGCCCGCCGCCAGGCCGTACGTGAAGCCGTCCAACGCGCCCGCGAATACGCCGACGCTCTCGGCGCCCACCTCACCGCCCTGGTCGAACTCGCCGATCTCGGCGCGGAGAACGCCGCCCCGGCCATAGCCATGCCCGTCGCACCCGGCGGCGTCCGGGGCCGCGCGGCATACGGCGGGGCAGCAGCCGAACCAGCCCCGGCCCTCGACCTCGAACCACAACGCCAGACGGTCTACGCCCAGGTGAACGCCCGCTTCACCATGTCACCGCCAAAACTATAAAGAGAATGCTCATCCGAGCACCGCGCCGCACAATTCAACACTTGTCAATAACCCTTCACCCAAAGGTTGTTGGGTCGTCATGCAGGGCCAAATATCTACCCGTAGGTAAGGTCTAGGCTCAAACCATGCGCCGAGCGAAAATCGTCTGTACCCTGGGCCCCGCCACCGACACATACGACCAGATCAAGGCACTGGTCGAAGCGGGAATGGACATCGCCCGCCTCAACCTCAGCCACGGCACCTACGCCGAACACGAAGAGCGATACCACCACGTACGCAAGGCCTCCGACGAGAGCGGACACAGCGTAGGGATCCTCGCCGACCTTCAAGGCCCGAAGATCCGCCTCGGACGCTTCCGCGAAGGCCCCGTACTCCTTGAACGCGGCGACAGCTTCACCATCACCGTCGAACCCATGGAAGGCGACCGCCACACCTGCGGCACCACCTACGACGGCCTCGCCACCGACGTCACCACCGGCGAACGCATCCTCGTCGACGACGGCCGCGTCACCCTCGAAGTCACCGAGGTCGACGGCCCCCGCGTCCACACCACCGTCATCGAGGGCGGCATGGTCTCCGACCACAAAGGCCTCAACCTCCCCGGCGTCGCCGTCTCCGTCCCCGCACTCTCCGAAAAGGACATCGAAGACCTCCGCTGGGCCCTGCGCACCGGCGCCGACGTCATCGCCCTCTCCTTCGTACGCAGCGGCCGCGACATCGAGGACGTCCACCGCATCATGGACGAGGAGGGCCGCCGCCTCCCCGTCATCGCCAAGGTGGAGAAGCCCCAGGCCGTCGAGAACATCGACGGCATCGTCGCCGCCTTCGACGGCATCATGGTCGCCCGCGGCGACCTCGGCGTCGAAATGCCCCTGGAACAGGTGCCGATCGTCCAGAAGCGCGCGATCAAACTCGCCAAGCGCAACGCCAAGCCGGTCATCGTCGCCACCCAGATGCTCGACTCGATGATCGACAACTCCCGCCCCACCCGCGCCGAAGCCTCCGACGTCGCCAACGCGGTCATCGACGGCACGGACGCGGTGATGCTCTCCGGCGAGACCAGCGTGGGCAAGTACCCCATCGAGACGGTCCGCACGATGTCCCGCATCGTCGAAGCCGCCGAGGAGGACATCCTCGCCAAGGGCCTCCCGCCCCTGAACGACCGCAACAAGCCCCGCACCCAGGGCGGCGCGGTGGCCCGCGCGGCGGCCGAGATGGGCGACTTCCTGGGCGCCAAGTTCCTGGTCGCCTTCACCCAGAGCGGCGACACGGTCAGGCGCCTCTCCCGCTACCGCTCACCCATCCCGCTCCTGGCCTTCACCCCGGACCCGGCCACCCGCTCCCAGCTGAACCTGACGTGGGGCGTCGAGACCTTCCTCGGCCCGCACGTGGAATCGACGGACGCGATGGTGGCCCAGGTCGACGAGGAACTGCTGAAGATCGGCCGCTGCGAGAAGGGCGACATCGTGGTCATCACGGCCGGCTCCCCGCCGGGAGTCGCTGGCTCGACGAACCTGGTCCGGGTGCACCACATCGGCGAGGACGACAGCGCCAGGTAGGTCAGTCGTCAGTACTTCGGCCCGACGTGGGCGTCCATGAGAGCGACGGACGCCCGTCGGGCGACGGAGATGTTGAACGGATCGCTGCCGCGAGCGAGAGTCGTCCACTCGACTCCGACCTTGTTGAGGGTGTCGGAGAGGAGCTTGCGGATGTCGTCGGACTTGTTGGCGAAGAAGTAGCGCGGGTACTCGTAGCGCTTACGCTCCCCGCCTACCAGACGGGTGGTCCAGTTGGTGATGCGGCATCCGTCGGAATGAATCAGACCACGGATGAACTCCCACGGGTGTGCGTCCACGATCTCCTGTTGCCAGTTTGCGAGGACGATCGGGCGCTCGTGCTTTCTACCGGGACCGTGCTGAGGGAAGAGGCACCAAAGGTGCTTCGAGTACATCTTCACCTGGTGGCATCCCTTTCTGCGGACCCTGCATACGGAGTTCTCGGGGAAGACGGCACGCATCGCGCTCTCGCACAGGTCCATAAGGCCGGGCCACGAATCTGCGCAGGCGACGGACAGACTGGGCGTGTGCATGGTCTTGTTCTGGACTATGTGCCCGTCACCGAGATAGAGGCCGAGAAGGTAGGCGTACGCCGAGCGGTCCAACTCTCCTTCGCATCGAGGGCAGAAGGAACGATGGGCTCCCGGGCACTCGTCACGTTTGGCGCGGTCCATGTGCTTCCAGTAGCTGACGGTGCCTGCCGGCACGTTCAGCTTCCGCGCCACGTCCGCGTTCCTTGCGCCGCCTCGGACAAGGGTGAGCGCCCGCTGTCTCACGTCAGATCCGTGGAAGTTCATACGAACACGATGAGTTACCCAATGCCACTCCGTGCAATGAAAAGCGGATGTTCACGCGAAGGTGAACATCCGCTTCTCCGATGAGTGCCCGGTGTGGGATTCGAACCCACATGCCCGAAGGCACGGTGGTTTGAGCACCGCGAGTATGACCAGTTCCTCCAACCGGGCAGGTCATGCTGGGGAAAGTGTACCGGGTCACTGAGGATTGCTGCAGCTAGGTAGGCTCAAGGACAGCAGTCCTGTCCTGGAACAAGGAGCCCCCGTGACCACGCCCGAGTCGCCCCAGCCCGCAGCCGACGACGACAAGTCGCACGTTCCGCCGCTGACGACCCGCGTCGTCATCGCCGAGGACGAGGCGCTCATCCGGCTCGACCTCAAAGAGATGCTGGAGGAAGAGGGCTACGCGGTCGTCGGCGAGGCCGGGGACGGTCAGAAGGCCGTGGAGCTCGCCCGGGAGCACCGGCCGGACCTGGTCATCCTCGATGTGAAGATGCCGATCCTGGATGGGATCTCCGCCGCGGAGAAGATCGCCGAGGAGTCCATCGCGCCGGTCCTGATGCTCACCGCGTTCTCGCAGCGGGATCTCGTCGAGCGGGCGCGGGACGCCGGAGCGATGGCGTATCTGGTGAAGCCGTTCAGCAAGAGCGACGTGGTGCCGGCCATCGAGATGGCGGTGTCGCGGTTCGCGGAGCTGAAGGCGCTGGAGGGTGAGGTCGCCGACCTCGCGCAGCGGCTGGAGACGCGGAAGCTGGTGGATCGGGCGAAGAGCATTCTGCAGACGGATTACGGGCTGTCGGAGCCGGCCGCGTTCCGGTGGATCCAGAAGACGTCGATGGACCGCCGGCTGTCGATGCAGCAGCTTGCCGAGGCGTTGATCGAGGACGCCGAGGAGAAGAAGAGGGCGGCGAAGGACGGCGACCAGTAGGCGCGCGTATCCGAGAGAGGCCCGCACCCCGGATCGATCGGGGTGCGGGCCTCTCTTGTGTGGTCGGGCGGGGTTCAGTCCTCGCCGAGGTAGGCCTTGCGGACGGACTCGTCGTGGAGGAGGTCCGCGCCGGTGCCGGAGAGGACGATCTTGCCGACCTCCATGACGTGGCCGTGGTCGGCGAGGGAGAGCGCGGCCTGGGCGTTCTGTTCGACGAGCAGGATGGTGGTGCCCTGTGCCTTGAGTTCGACGATGGTCTCCATGATCTTCTGCATCATGATCGGGGAGAGGCCCATGGAGGGTTCGTCGAGCATCAGGAGCTTGGGCTGGCACATGAGGGCGCGGCCCATGGCGAGCATCTGCTGTTCGCCGCCCGAGAGGGTTCCGGCGGCCTGCTTGCGGCGTTCCCCGAGGATGGGGAAGAGGTCGTAGGCGCGCTGGATGTCCTTTTCGATGCCTGCCTTGTCGTTGCGGAGGTAGGCGCCGAGCTGGAGGTTCTCGGTGATCGTCAGCCGGGGGAAGATGTGGCGTCCCTCGGGGGAGTGGGCGAGGCCGAGGGAGACGATCTTGTGGGCTGGGATGTTGGTGAGTGGTTTGCCGTCGAAGTGGATGCTGCCGCCGACGGGCTTGAGGAGCCCGGAGAGGGTGCGCAGGGTGGTGGTCTTGCCCGCACCGTTGGTGCCGATGAGGGTGACGACCTGGCCGGCTTCGACGGTGAAGGAGATGCCCTTGACGGCTTCGATCTTGCCGTAGGCGACGCGGAGGTCCTCGACCTCTAGCAGTGCGGTCATCGGGTGTCCTCCTCCTCGGTGCTGGTGGTGTCGGCGGTGCCGGTGGTGCTGTCGGCTGTTTTGGCGGCGCCTGCTTCGGCGGCTTCCACTTCGGCGACTTCTTCGGCGCCGGGGGCGCCTTCGAAGGGGGTGCCGAGGTAGGCGGCGACGACGCGTTCGTCGCTCTGGACGACGTCGGAGGTGCCTTCGACGAGTTTCTCGCCCTGGACGAGGACGGCGACGCGGTCGCAGAGGTTGAAGATGAACCGCATGTCGTGCTCGATGACGAGGACGGCGATGCCCTGGTCGCGGATGGCGAAGATGAGTTCTTCGGTGACGCGGGTTTCCTGCGGGTTCATGCCGGCGGTGGGCTCGTCGAGGAGCAGGAGTCCGGGGTCGCTGGCCAGTGCGCGGGCGATTTCCAGCTTGCGCTGGTCTCCGTAGGGGAGGTTGCGCGCGAGGTGGTCGGCCTTGTCCTGGAGGCCGATGAACTCCAGGAGTTCCATGGCTCGTTCGCGGCTGGCGTGTTCGGCCTTGGTGAAGCCGGGGAGCCGCAGGAGGGCGGACCAGAGGCCTTCCTTGGTCCTGGTGTGGCGTCCGACGAGGACGTTCTCCAGGACGGTCATGTTGGCGAAGAGCCGGATGTTCTGGAAGGTGCGGGCGATGCCTGCCTGGGTGACGAGGTGGGGCTTGGGCGGCAGTACGGTGCCCTTGTAGCTGACCTTGCCCTCGGTGGGGACGTAGAGGCCGGTGAGGCAGTTGAAGAAGGTGGTCTTGCCGGCGCCGTTGGGGCCGATGAGGCCGACGATCTCGCCCGCGTTGACGGTGAGGTCGACGTTGCGTACGGCGGTGAGGCCGCCGAAGCGCATGGTGACGCCGCTCGCGTCGAGGACGGTGGTGGCGGTCTTCGTGGTGGTGGTCATGGTGGTCACGCCCCCGCCTTGGCGATGCCGGCGCCGGTCTCTGCGGACTGCCGTGGCTCCGGTACGTCGAGCTGGTCGGTCTCGTGGAATTCGAGCTGTTTCCTGCGGTCGGCGACCAGGCCTTCGGGGCGCAGGCGCATCAGGAGGATGAGCGCGACACCGAAGAGGAAGAGCTGGTAGTCCTGCATGAACTGCAGCTTGGCCGGGATGAGGTAGAGCAGTGCGGCGCCGACGAGGGGTCCGCTGAGGGTTCCCATGCCGCCGAGGATGACGGCGGCGAGGAGGAATGCGGAGTTGGGCGGTACGGAGCCGGCGAACTGGTACTGCTCGGGTGTCACTGTGTAGTTGACGTGTGCCTGGACGGTTCCGGCGAGGCCGGCGAGGGTGGCGCCGAGGGCGAAGGCCAGGAGCTTGAGCCGGAAGGCGTTGATGCCCATGGCGGTGGCTGCGGTCTCGTCCTCGCGGATGGCGACCCAGGCGCGGCCGATGCGGGATTCTCCGGAGCGGCGGAAGACGAGGACGACGACGGCGGTGAAGACGAGCATCAGCAGGTAGTAGTTGGCGGACCTGCCGAGGGTGAAGCCGAGGATGTCGTGCTTGAGTCCGAAGTCGAATCCGAAGAAGTTGAGGTCGGGGATGCTCGGGATGCCCTGGGAGCCGTTGGTGAGGTCGGGGCCGCTGTTGCCGTTGAGGTTGTTCACGGTGAGGCGGAAGATTTCACCGAAGCCGAGGGTGACGATGGCCAGGTAGTCGCCGCGTAGTCGGAGTGTGGGTGCGCCGATGAGGACGCCGAAGACGAGCGAGGCTCCGGCGCCGGTCAGGACGGCGGCCCAGAAGGGGAATTCGACGCCGATGGCCGACATGGTGGAGCCGGAGACCAGGGCGGCGGCGTAGGCGCCGACGCCGAGGAAGGCGACGTATCCGAGGTCGAGGAGGCCGGCGAGGCCGACGACGACGTTGAGGCCGAGTGCCACGGTGCCGAAGATGAGGATGTTGGCGCCGATGAGCGCGTATTCCTCCTTCTGCTGTGTGAACGGGAAGCACACGGCGGCGACGAGGGCGGCGGCGAGGGTGATGTTGCGGTGCTTCGTGGTCAGCGCGGTGAGGCGGGAGACGAGTCCGGCCCGGTGGAGTGCGGTGAAGCCGAAGCCGACGGTGATGAGGAAGCCGATGAAGAGTTCGGTGTAGTCGGTGTCGATGCCGTAGGCGAAGACCTGGAGGCCGATGCCGAACGACACGACGATGATGAGGATCTCGGCCCAGTCGGGGAGCGACTTGGCGCGGGGGGCCGACGGGGCGCCGAGGCTGTTGCGGAAGCGCTGCCAGGCGCCGGCCGCTGTGGTGCTGGGGTGCGGTTGGTCGCCGGGGAGTCCGAGTGCGGCGACGGCGGCGATGAGTGCGCCGATGCCGCTGACCCAGGCGCCGGGCTCCAGGTTGACGATGCCGCCGAGGTCGTATGCGATGGCGCCGATGGTGTAGCCGGTGGTGCCGAAGGTGCCGAGCGCCAGGAGGCGGACGGGGCTGTTGGTGCCGCCGGGGGTGAGCCAGCCGAGGCCTCGGATGCCGTACCCGGACAGCGTGAAGAGCAGGGTGAGTGCGGCGCTGATGAGGGTGAGGACCTGGAGGCCGCCGGGGTAGCCGGTGACGGTGAGGTCGCCGGGGAATTCGCTGGTCCAGGTCCAGGCGAGGAAGGTGCCGGCGAGTGTGACGGCAGCGCCTGCGAGGGTGCCGATGCGGGCCGCGGCTGCGGGGATCGCGAGGATGGGGGCGGCCCCGGGTGCGGTGGTGTGGTTGGTGGTCATCGGTATCACGCCCGATCCGCGACGCGTTCGCCGAGCAGGCCCTGGGGGCGGAGCAGCAGGACGATGATGAGGAGGACGAAGGCCCATACGTCCTTCCAGGCGCCGCCGCCGAAGAGTTCCATGCCGGGGACGTTGCTCATGTAGCCGGTGGCGAGGGATTCGGCGATGCCGAGTACGACGCCGCCGAGCATGGCGCCGTAGATGTTGCCGATGCCGCCGAGTACGGCTGCGGTGAAGGCTTTGAGGCCCATGATGAAGCCCATTTTGAAGCCGATCTGGCCGTTCTTGAGCCCGTAGGCGACGGCGGCGACGGCGGCGAACGCGGCACCGATGGCGAAGGCCATGACGATGATGCGGTCGGTGTTGATGCCCATGAGTTTTGCGGTGTCGGGGTCCTGGCTGGTGGCCTGCATGCCGCGGCCGGAGCGGGTCTTGGAGACGAAGAGCCCGAGGGCGAGCATGCAGATGGGTGCCGTGATGAGGACGAAGAGGTCACCGCGCTGGATGTGGGCGCCGAAGATGTCGATCGCTTCGCCCTTGAACTGGGGGAAGGAGCGGTCCTTCTTGGCGTCGGGGTACCACTTCCAGATGGCCTGCTGGAGTGCGAGGGAGAGTCCGATCGCGGTGATCAGCGGGGCCAGTCGGGGGGCGTTGCGCAGGGGCCGGTAGGCGAAGCGTTCGGCGGCTGTGCTGACGGCGACGGAGCAGATGACGCCGCCGATGATCATGAGTGGGATGATTGCGAGGAGGGAGACGCCGGCCGGCATCCAGAGGTACACGGTGAGAGCTCCGAAGCCTCCGATCATGAAGATCTCGCCGTGGGCGAAGTTGATGAGCTGGATGATTCCGTAGACCATCGTGTAGCCGATCGCGATGAGACCGTACATCGCGCCGAGGATGAGTCCATTGGCCAGCTGTTGCGGCAGTTCGTTCACCGCAGGGCCTCCGTGGAGTGGTTCGGATATGGCACCGGGGGGGGGGGGGGGGGGGGGGGGGGGGGGGGGGGGGGGGGGGGGGGGGGGGGGGGGGGTGGGGTGGGAGGGGGAGGGGGGGAAGCGCGCCACTGGCGGACACC
>NZ_JBVJWD010000010.1:29320-226881 GCF_055602785.1 Streptomyces sp. NPDC037301 | reverse complement strand
GAGGATGGGTCCGTTGGCCAGTTGTTGCGGCACTTCTTTCACCACAGGTCCTCCGGGGGTGGGTTCGGGCATGGCACCGCGCGGGAGCGCTGGTAGCCCCCCCCCGCGGTCTGGTGTCAGTCAGTGCGTTGCCCGGGAGGGCGCGGGTCAGGGCTTGTAGACCTCGCTGATCTTGGAGGTCCACTTGCCGCCGTCGACCTGGTAGGCGGTCATCATGGTGTTGGTGGTGTCGCCGTACTCGTCGAAGGAGACGGGGCCGGTGACGCCGTCGAACTTGACCTTGCTCATGGCGTCGAGGACCTTGGCGCGGGCGTCGTCGGGGAGCTTGCCGTCGTTGTCGGCGACGGCGAGTTTGACGGCCTCGATGATTGCCCAGGTGGCGTCGTAGGTGCCGCCGCCGTACGCCTCGTAGGCGTCCTTGTATCCGGCCGTCTTGTAGTCCGCGATGAACTTCTTGGCGGAGTCGAGCTCCTCGACGGGCTTGCCGACGGAGGTGGCGATGTCGCCCTGGGCCTTCTTGTTGAGCTTGATGAAGTCGGCGCTGTACATGCCGTCGCCGCCCATGAGGGGGATCTGGACGCTGTCCTTGAGCTGCTGGCTCAGGGGGGCGCCGGCGGGGTATTCGCCGCCGTAGTAGACGGCCTTGGCGCCGGACTTCTTGACCTTGGTGACGACGGCGTTGAAGTCGCGGTCGTCGGGGTTGACGTGGTCGGAGCCGACGATCTTGCCGCCGAGGGTGGTGAAGGTCGCCTTGAAGGAGGCGGCGAGACCGGCGCCGTACGGCTTCTGGTCGTCGATGAGGTAGACCTGCTTGATCTTCGCGTTGTTGAAGAGGTACTTCGCCGCGAAGGCGCCCTGGATCTGGTCCGTGGTGGCGGTGCGGAAGTAGGTCTTGAAGGGGCGCTTCTTGTCGCCGGTCTTCCAGTTTTCGCCCTGGGTGAGCTCGGTGCCCGTGTTGGCGGGGGAGACCTGGGTGAGGCTGGCGTCGTTGAGCGGTTTCTGCATCGACTGGGAGACGCCGGAGTTCAGCGGGCCGACGACGCCGACGACGGTGTCGTCGTCGATGAACTTCTGGGCGTTCTGCTGGCCGACGGAGGGCTGTGCCTGGTCGTCGAGCGGCTTGACCTCGAACTTGATGCCGGGGACGGTCTTGTCCTTGTTCGCCGTCTTGACGGCGAGGTCAGCGGAGTTCTTGATGCCGAGGCCGAGGGCGGACAGGTCGCCGGTGATGGGTGCGTCGACGCCGATGACGACGGTCTGGGTGTCGCCGCTGCTGTTCTTCTTGCCGTCGTCGCGCGACCCGCAGGCGGTGAGTGTCAGTGCTCCTGTGGTGAGCACTGTGGTGAGGATGAGCAAAGAACGGTGTCGCACGAAAGGTCCTTTCCCTGGCGCGGCCTCCTCTGCTTGAGGTGCCGTGTCGTTCGCCGGGCCGTACTGGTTGGTACAGGGCCGTGCTGCAGACGCGCCCGGCGGCGCGGTGACTGGCGGTGACTCTAGGCGCAGGTGTGGGGGTCCGGGATGGGTCCGCCGCAGGATGTGACTGTCTTGTTATGCCCTTGAGCAAGGCTTGAGGTGGCTGTGCGGACATGTACGGCTTTTTGCCGGTCGGTGAAATGACCGCATCGTGAGAACGCGCAGCTCTGCTAAGGGGCTTGAGCCGATCTTGCTGCTGTCACGCTTCGAGGGGCGAAGAGGGCGATATGAGGGCACGGCGAGCCGCCCGGCGCCTGCGGGGCCGGGTTCGGAGTGCTGTGCGCAGACGTTTGTTCATTGCGCACTTGTTACGCAGTGTTACATCTGGGCCGATGTGGTCGACGCGGTGTTGTGTGCGCGGGGTGTGCGCCGGGTGTGGCCGGGGTGCCGAGTTGGCCATACAACCAGCCGTAAGGTCAAGGGTGTTGGCCGGTTCGGTTGCTCAACAATGTCTTGCGTATGGGTTGTTGTGAGCGGGAACGGCGCTGCCCGGCCGGAATGCGGTCCGGCCGGGCAGTGGTGTCAGGGGTGTCGCGCAATGTGTTTCGGTCGGTCAGGCGGCGTCGTTCTGCGGTGCGTTGCGGAGCATGCAGGTGAGGCGGGCGGTGCAGACCCGCTTGTCGCGCTCATCGGTGATGACGATCTCGTAGGTGGCGGTGGAGCGGCCGCGGTGTACGGGGGTGGCGACGCCCGTGACGAGTCCGCTCCGTACCCCTCGGTGATGGGTGCAGTTCAGGTCGACACCGACAGCGAGCTTGGTGACGCCGCCGTGGAGCATGGAGCCGACCGAGCCGAGGGTCTCGGCGAGGACGGCGGAGGCGCCGCCGTGGAGCAGTCCGTACGGCTGGGTGTTGCCTTCGACGGGCATGGTGCCGACGACGCGGTCCGCGGAGGCTTCGACGATCGTGACGCCCATCCGCTCGCCGAGGTGGCCGGCGGAGAAGAGTGCGGGCAGATCGATGCCGAGTGCGGCGTACTCGTCGATGATCTCCTGGGGGAACTTGGGTGCGGTGTGCTCGCCCATGGGGTCCGGCTCCGATCGTCTGCGTGGTTCATAGCTTTATTGCTGTGTGCATCGTTCTTATCAGACGCCTGAGCGAACGCTTAGTGGGTTGTGGTGCGGATTACCTCTGGGTGGTCTGCCCCTGGATGTTCTCGAAGCGCACGACGACGGACTTGCTGGCGGGGGTGTTGCTGGTGTCGGCGGTGGAGCCGAGGGGGACCAGCACATTGGTCTCCGGGTAGTAGGCGGCGGCGCAGCCCCGGGCGGTCGGGTAGTGGACGATGCGGAAGCCGGGGGCGCGGCGCTCCACCCCGTCCTTCCATTCGCTGACGAGGTCGGTGTAGGCGCCGTCGGCCAGGCCGAGGGTGCGGGCGTCGTCAGGGTTGACCAGGACGACGCGGCGGCCGCCCTTGATACCGCGGTAGCGGTCGTCGAGGCCGTAGATCGTGGTGTTGTACTGGTCGTGCGAGCGCAGGGTCTGCAGCAGCAGCCTGCCTTCGGGGAGTTCGGGGTACTCGACGGGTGCGGCGGTGAAGTTGGCCCTGCCGGTCGCGGTGGGGAAGCGGCGCTCGTCGCGCGGGGCGTGCGGGAGGGTGAAACCGCCGGGGTGTGCGACGCGGGCGTTGAAGTTCTCGAAGCCGGGGACGACGCGGGAGATGCGGTCGCGGATCGTCGCGTAGTCCTTCTCGAACTCCTCCCAGGGGGTGGCCGATCCGGGGCCGAGGACGGCGCGGGCGAGGCGGGCGACGATGGCGGGCTCGGAGAGCAGATGCGGGCTCGCCGGGGTGAGGTTGCCGCGCGAGGCGTGGACCATGCTCATGGAGTCCTCCACCGTGACGAACTGCTTGCCGCTCGCCTGGACGTCCTTGTCGGTACGGCCCAGCGTCGGCAGGATCAGCGCGCGGGTGCCGGTCACGGCGTGCGAGCGGTTGAGCTTGGTGGAGACATGGACGGTGAGGCGGGCGCGGCGCATCGCGGCCTCGGTGACCTCCGTGTCGGGAGTGGCCGCGACGAAGTTGCCGCCCATGGCGAAGAAGACCTTGGCATCGCCGTCGCGCAGGGCCTGGATGGAGCGGACGACGTCGTAGCCGTGGTGGCGCGGTGAGGTGATCGAGAATTCCTTGTCGAGCGCGTCGAGGAATTCGGTTGCGGGCCGTTCGAAGATGCCCATGGTGCGGTCGCCCTGGACGTTGGAGTGGCCGCGGACGGGGCAGACTCCGGCGCCGGGGCGGCCGATGTTGCCGCGCAGCAGAAGGAAGTTGACGACTTCGCGGATGGTCGGCACGGAGTGCTTGTGCTGGGTGAGGCCCATCGCCCAGCACACGATGGTGCGCTTCGAGGCGAGGACCATCGCGAGGGCCTCTTCGATGGCGCGGCGGTCGAGGCCGGTGGCGGCGAGGGTCTGCTCCCAGCCGGCTTCGCGGGCCGCGGCCACGAACTCCTCGTAACCATGGGTGTGGTCCCGTACGAAGGCTTCGTCGACGGCGCCCTCGGTCTGAAGGATCATCTTGTTGAGGAGCCGGAAGAGGGCCTGGTCGCCGCCGATACGGATCTGCAGGAAGAGCTCGTTGAGCGCGGCGCCCTTGATCATGCCCAGCGGGGTCTGCGGGTTCTTGAACCGCTTCAGGCCGGCCTCGGGCAGCGGATTCACCGAAATGATCTTCGCGCCCGCGGACTTGGCCTTCTCCAGGGCGGAGAGCATCCGGGGATGGTTCGTGCCGGGATTCTGCCCGGCGACGATGATCAGATCCGCCTGGTGGAGGTCCTCCAGCGAGACGCTGCCCTTGCCGATGCCGATGGTCTCCGTCAGCGCCGAGCCGGAGGATTCGTGGCACATGTTGGAGCAGTCGGGGAGGTTGTTCGTGCCGAACTCGCGGGCGAACAGCTGGAGCAGGAACGCCGCCTCGTTGCTGGTGCGCCCCGAGGTGTAGAAGAGGGCCTCATCGGGGGAGGCGAGCGCGCCCAGCTCCTCGGCGATGATGCCGAAGGCGCGCTCCCAGGTCACCGCCTCGTACCGCTCGGCGCCCTCGGGGAGGTACATCGGCTGGGTGATCCGCCCCTGCTGGCCCAGCCAGTACCCGCTGCGCGAGGCGAGATCGGCGACCGGGTGCGCGGCGAAGAAGTCGGGGGTGACACGGCGCAGCGTCGCCTCCTCGGCGACGGCCTTGGCGCCGTTCTCGCAGAACTCCGCCGTGTGCCGCTTGTCGCCCTCGGGCCAGGCGCAGCCGGGGCAGTCGAAGCCGTTCTTCTGGTTGACCTTGAGGAGGGTCTGCGCGGTGCGCCGCACGCCCATCTGCTGCTGGGCGATGAGCAGGCTGTGCGCGACGGCCGGCAGTCCGGCGGCGGCGTGCTGCGCCGGCTCGACCCGCGGCGCATCCTGGACCGGGTCACCTGCGGGCGGCTTCGTGGCCATTTCGTGCTCCCCTTTGAGCAACTGCGGACCTGCGCGGTGCGCTGTACGCAGTGATGCGGTACGTGTTCCTCCCTCGATCCTGTCACGAGGCACCGACAGAGCGTCCGGCGAGCCATGCCCGGTCGGGATTGTCAGTGGTCCGTGGCAGGATCGGGGGCGTGGCTGAGACGGCATCGAAGAAGACGGCAGACAACCGACCGCGCCTGCTCCTGATGGACGGGCACTCCCTGGCGTACCGGGCGTTCTTTGCGCTGCCTGCGGAGAATTTCACGACAGGGTCGGGGCAGCCGACGAACGCGGTGTACGGCTTCGCGTCGATGCTGGCGAACACGCTGCGTGACGAGGCGCCGACGCATTTCGCGGTGGCGTTCGACGTCTCCCGCAAGACCTGGCGCTCGGAGGAGTTCCCCGAGTACAAGGCGAACCGCTCGAAGACCCCGGACGAGTTCAGGGGCCAGGTCGAGCTGATCGGCGAGCTGCTCGACGCGATGCACGCCGACCGTTTCGCGGTCGACGGCTTCGAGGCGGACGACGTCATCGCCACACTGGCCACGCAGGCCGAGGCGGCCGGCTTCGAGGTGCTGATCGTCACCGGTGACCGGGATTCGTTCCAGCTGATCACGGACAACGTCACGGTGCTGTACCCGACGAAGGGCGTCTCGGAGCTGACGCGCTTCACCCCGGCCAAGGTCGAGGAGAAGTACGGGCTCACGCCGCAGCAGTACCCGGACTTCGCGGCGCTGCGCGGTGACCCGTCGGACAACCTTCCGGGCATCCCCGGTGTGGGTGAGAAGACCGCCGCGAAGTGGATCAACCAGTTCGGTTCGTTCGACGAGCTGGTGGAGCGCGCCGAGGAGGTCAAGGGCAAGGCCGGGCAGAATTTCCGGGACCACCTGGACGCGGTGCGGCTCAATCGCAGGCTGACCGAGATGGTCCGCGACGTGGAGCTGACGAAGACCCCGCAGGAGCTGGAGCGCGCACCATACGACCGCACCGCGGTGACGGGCGTGCTGGACGTCCTGGAGATCCGTAACCCGAGCCTGCGCGAGCGGCTGCTGGCCGTCGACCCGGGCGCGGCCGAGGACGAGACCCCGGCGCCCGCCGCGGGCATCGAGCTGGACGGCGCGGTGCTGGGCGCGGGCGAACTGGCGCCCTGGCTCGCCGAGCACGGCGGGCAGCCGCTCGGCGTCGCCACCGTCGACACCTGGGCGGTGGGCAGCGGCACGGTCACCGAGATCGCGCTCGCCGCGGCCGACGGGGCGGCGGCCTGGTTCGATCCCGCAGAGCTCGACGAGGGCGACGAGCAGGCGTTCGCCGCCTGGATCGCCGACGCGCGGCGGCCGAAGGTCATGCACAACGCGAAGAGCGCCATGCGGGTCTTCCCCGAGCACGGCTGGCAGGTCGACGGCGTCGCGATGGACACCGCGCTGGCCGCCTATCTGGTCAAGCCCGGCCGCCGCTCCTTCGCGCTGGACGCGCTGGCGGTGGAGTATCTGGGCCGGGAGCTGGCCCCCGAGGCGGCGTCCGACGGCCAGCTGGCCTTCGGCGCGGACGACCGGGCCGAGGCCGACGCCCTGATGGCGCAGGCCCGCGCGGTCCTGGATCTGGGCGATGCGTTCACCACCCGGCTGGCAGAGGTCGGTGCGACCGATCTGCTGCACGGCATGGAGCTGCCGACGTCCGCTCTGCTGGCCCGTCTGGAGCGGCACGGCATCGCCGCCGACCGGGCCCATCTGGAAGGCATGGAGCAGCAGTTCGCCGGTGCGGTGCAGCAGGCGGTGAAGGAGGCGCACGCCGCGGTCGGCCGCGAGTTCAACCTCGGTTCGCCCAAGCAGCTCCAGGAAGTCCTCTTCGGCGAGCTGGGCCTGCCCAAGACGAAGAAGACGAAGACCGGGTACACGACGGACGCCGACGCCCTGGCCTGGCTCGCCGCACAGACCGAGCACGAGCTGCCGGTCATCATGCTGCGCCACCGCGAGCAGGCGAAGCTGCGGGTCACCGTCGAGGGCCTGATCAAGACGATCGCGGCGGACGGCCGTATCCACACCACGTTCAACCAGACGGTGGCGGCGACCGGCCGGCTTTCCTCCACCGACCCGAACCTGCAGAACATCCCGGTCCGTACGGACGAGGGCCGGGCCATCCGCCGGGGCTTCGTCGTCGGCGGGGGCTTCGAAACGCTGATGACGGCCGACTACAGCCAGATCGAACTGCGCGTGATGGCCCACCTCTCCGAGGACGCGGGCCTGATCGAGGCGTTCACCTCCGGCGAGGATCTGCACACGACGGTCGCCTCGCAGGTCTTCGGCGTCGGCAAGTCGGCCGTCGACCCGGAGATGCGCCGCAAGATCAAGGCCATGAGTTACGGACTCGCGTACGGGCTCTCCGCGTTCGGCCTCTCCCAGCAGCTGAACATCGAGGCGGGCGAGGCGCGCGGCCTGATGGACACCTACTTCGAGCGGTTCGGCGGAGTGCGTGACTATCTGCACCGTGTGGTGGAGGAGGCCAGGGCCACCGGCTACACGGAGACGGTCTTCGGCCGTCGCCGCTATCTCCCCGACCTCAACAGCGACAACCGCCAGCGCCGTGAGATGGCCGAGCGCATGGCGCTCAACGCGCCGATTCAGGGCACCGCCGCGGACATCGTCAAGGTCGCCATGCTCCAGGTCGACCGGGCGCTGACCGAAGCGAAGCTGAAGTCCCGGATGCTGCTCCAGGTCCACGACGAAATCGTCCTGGAGATCGCCGAGGGCGAGCGGGCACAGGTGGAGGAGATCCTCCGCCACGAGATGTCCACGGCCGTGCAGTTGCGCGCCCCGCTGGATGTATCGGTGGGTGTCGGTACGGACTGGGAGTCCGCAGCGCACTGACGCGGCGGCGCCGGACGGGCCCCGGGGGTTTGTTCAGACACCCCCGGAGGGATCAGGCCCGTCCGGCGCCCGAGGGTACGGAAGCGTGCGACCGCCGCAGCCGCATCCACGCCCCGTACAGCACCAGGCCCACCGCCAGTCCCGCCCCGGCGCCGAAGCAGGCGGTCGGGATGATGTCCAGCGGGGTGTCGATGTGCCCGAAGTACGCATACCAGCGTGCGCACCGGTGCACGACGCCGAGCAGGACGCAGACGCTCAGCAGCGCCCCCGCCGACCATCGCCCCCGACGGCCCAGCACCGGTACGGACGGCGGGACCGGGCGCGCCCCGGTCCGCCGCAGCCCCGAAGCCGTGAACCGGGCGAGCACGGCCAGTGCCACCGCCGAACTGCCGTACTGCACCATCTGGAACACGGGAAACCCGCCGACGCTCCGGTCGAGCACCGGCACCAACCGCACACCCCACCGGTCGTGATGGGTGAAGGCGTCCCAGACGACATGAGTGGCGGCCCCGATGACCGCCGACAGTACGAACCACGCACCGTCCCGGACACCCCACGCCCCCTGGTCGGATCCGCGCCGCTGCCCTCGCACGAACGCATGCACCCGTCCCTGCCAGGTCCTCGGCAGCAGCGCCACCGATGGTTCGCGCAGCAGTAGCCACAGCGCCACCACGGCCGCGGTGATCAGCACATCGACCGTGAACACGCCCCACACCGAGTGGGTGACCCGCCCGAATTCCATGGCGCCCGGGATTGTGGTGTCCGCGTAGTACGTCATGTCGGGGGCGAACGAACCCGCGACGAGGGCAGAGGCGAGGAGCGGCCCGCGCGCCGTTCCGTCCCGCCGCATCCCCGGCAGCACGGCCGCGGCATGACTGAGTGTGAACGGCATGGCGGCAAGTATGCGTGAGCCGCCGTCACCTGCCCGACGACCGCCGTACAACTTGCTGTCCGGAACGTGAAAAACAGGTAAGAACCGGTCGGTGCACGGTGTTCCGGCGGCACAAGTTGCCGTAGGGTCGCCTGAGTCCTGGCGCTGGGGAGCGCGGACAGTCGTCGAAGGGGAGGGGCCAGAGGTATGGCAGCGCAATTCGGTCGCCGACTTCGCAAGGGGGCGACCACGACCGCTGTGGCCGCAGTCGCCGTGGCGGCGCTCTCGGCCTCAGGGGCCCCTGGCGCAACGCTGGCCACCGGGAGTGGCGATCAGCAGTCCGCCGGGACGACACCTTCGCCCGACGACGCCGCGGCCACCGGCAACTCGCCGTACTACACGGACCTGCCGCCGCTGAACACGCCCAACAAGCCGGGAACCGCCACCGATCTGCCCATCACCGGCAGTGCGGAATCCGGCATACCGGCTTCGATCCTGGCCGCGTACAAGAAGGCCGAACAGACCGTCGCCGGCAGCGACGCCGCCTGTCGGCTGCCGTGGCAACTGCTCGCCGCGATCGGCAAGGTCGAGTCCGGCCAGGCCCGCGGCGGCAGGGTCGACGCGAACGGCACCACGTTCTCCCCGATCCTCGGCCCGGTCCTCGACGGCCGGGGCTTCGCCATGATCAAGGACACCGACAACGGGGCGTACGACGGGGACGCGACGCACGACCGTGCCGTCGGCCCGATGCAGTTCATCCCGTCCACCTGGGCGACCTGGGGCCAGGACGGCAACGGAGACGGCCGCAAGGACCCCAACAACATCTACGACGCGGCGCTCGCCGCCGGACGCTATCTCTGCGCCGGCTCCCGCGATCTGTCCATGGCCACGGATCTCGACCGGGCGGTCCTGAGCTACAACCACTCGGACGCCTACCTCCGTACGGTCCGCTCCTGGTTCGACTACTACAAGCGCGGCACCCGCGAGATCCCCGACGGCACCGGTGCGGTCCCGCCCGGCCTCGGCGGTGGTACGGACCCGAGCCCGCACCCCAGCACCCCCGGCGGCTCGCCGTCCCCGACCCCGCCTCCGAGCTCGAAGCCGAAGCCGCCGAAGCCGGGCGGCTCCACTCCGACCAGTCCGAAGCCCATCCCGCCAACGCCCCCGCCGTCCCAGACCATTGCACGTGTGGAGAACGCCGGCACCGGCACGCTCACCGCGACTGCGGGCGACGCGTTCGCCGAGCGGATCAAGGTACGGGCCACGAACAAGCTCGGCGGTTCGCTCGCCAAGGCGTCCGTGACCTTCACCATCGCCGGTGACACGGACGCCACCTTCGCCGGCGGGAAGAACACGGTCACTCTCCTCACCGGAGCCGACGGCACGGTCACCGCCCCGGTGCTGCAGGCGGGCGAGAAGACGGGGCAGTTCAGGGTGCGGGCCGTTGCCACCGGCCGCTCGCTGCCTGCCGTCACCTACACCGCGACCGTCACCGCCCGGCAGGCCGACGCGATCGCCAGGACCGATGAGAAGGCACTGACCGCCGCGCCCGGCGCCGAGTTCGCCGACACCGTCGAGGTCAAGGCCACCTACAAGGGCGCGGTCGCCGCCGGTGTCGCCGTCACCGCAACCATGATCACCGACGCCGCGGAGCCGGTGGAGAACGACAAGGGCCCGTACTTCAAGGACGCGGACGGCAAGACGGTCCGTACCCTCACGGACCTCAGGACCGACGCCGACGGCATCCTGAAGCTCCCGAAGATCTACGCCGACGACACCACGGGCACGTACAAGCTGCGTCTCACCACCGAGGGCGGCGCCACGGTCGTCATCGAGCTCGAGGTCGAGGCC
The DNA here is from genome assembly GCF_055602785.1 of Streptomyces sp. NPDC037301. NCBI lineage: Bacteria > Bacillati > Actinomycetota > Actinomycetes > Kitasatosporales > Streptomycetaceae > Streptomyces > Streptomyces sp. NPDC037301. Next base: position 216,400 of record NZ_JBVJWD010000010.1, on the reverse strand, counting down.
CCGCAGACCCCCGCAGCCTGACCCGCCCGGCCGCACGTCACTCACGACAGCCCCTCCGCCACCACCCGGCAGAGGGGCTGTTCTACGTGTTCTCATCTCGCGCCCGCATTGCTACGGTGCCCCAGACCTGACGAACCATCAGATCCGTGTTCTCCGGGAGGACCGGCATGCGTGCCCTTGTCGCCGCCGCCATCGGGCTGGCCGCAGCCCTCGCGCTCGTCTTCACCATCACCACGATCGGCGCCCCGCCCGGAGAGACCTCGCCCAAACCCCTGCTGACCACCGTCCCGGGCCCCAAGAACTAGCCACCGGAAGAAGCAACAGAAGCTGAGGGAGGGCACCACCATGCGCCGCAGAGCCAGCCTCGTACTCCTGGCCTTCGCCGTCTTCTTCGCCGCCATGTCGCCACTGCTGCGCTGGTACGCCTTCCCCAGGCTCGCGAAGATCCCGCCCAGCCAGTACCAGGAGACGGTGCTGGAGGCGAAGCCTGCCACCCTCCTCGACTACAACGACAACATGAAGGTCAAGCAGGTCCCCAAGGTCACCATCGTGCAGACCCTCAAAGGCAACGTGGAGGAGTCCGAGAAGATCGAGCGCAGCGCCGGCCGCGACGTCGTCGTCTGGGACGCCCTCAGCTACGTGGCCGGCCCGGACGGCAAGATGGTCTCCGAGATCCCCGAGCGCTACATCTTCGACGCCCACAGCCAGGCCCCCGTCCACGCCACCGGGGAATCCGTCGACGGCGACCCGGTCAGGCGCGAGGGCATCGAGTTCAAGTGGCCCTTCCTCACCGAGAAGCGCGACTACGAGTACTTCGACGCGCAGGCCCGCACCAGCTCGCCCATCCACTACAAGGGCACCCGCACCTTCCACGGCATGGACGTCTACTACTTCGAGCAGACCATCCCGTGGACCAAGGTCCCGATGCCGAAGAAGATGCCCATCAAGGGCGTCACCCCGGAACAGATCGCCAAGACGGGCATGACCCGCTGGTACACCACCAAGCGGATGTTCTGGGTGGATCCGGTCACGGGAGCGCCCGTCAACGGCGAGGAGATCCACAAGGAGGAGCTGCGCAACGCCAAGGCGATGGGCCTTCCCCAGGACACCCTCACCGTGTTCGCCGGGCACGTGAAGATGCGCGCGGACTACGTCGATTCGATCGTCGCCCTGGTCAAGTCCCAGCGCCTGCTGGTCCTGCTGCTCACCTCGTACCTGCCCTGGGGCTTCCTCGCCCTCGGCACGGTCCTGCTCGCGCTCGCCCTGTGGCTGGAGGCGCGCTCCCGGCGCCCGGACGGCGAACTGCCCGACGGGGCACCGGCACCCGCCCCGGACCCGGAACCTACTCCCGCCTGAGCCGCGCCTTCGTGAACCGGGTCGCCTCCACCGTCGTGGGGTCCTGTGGCCACGGATGCTTCGGATAGCGGCCGCGCAGCTCCGCCCGCACGGCCCGGTAGCCGTCCCGCCAGAACGACGCCAGATCCGCGGTGACGGCCGCGGGACGGCCGGCGGGGGAGAGCAGATGGACCAGCACCGGCACCCCGGCCACCCTCGGGGTGTCCTGCAGGCCGAACAGTTCCTGGAGCTTCACCGCGAGTACGGGCTGCGCCCCGCCGTACTCCACCCTGATACGGGAGCCGCTCGGCACCTCGATCCGCTCCGGCGCCAGCTCGTCCAGCCGGGCCGCCTCACCGGTCGCCCACGGCAGCAGCCGCCGCAACGCCTGCCCCGCGTCGATCCGCGCGAGACCGGAGCGCCGCCGGGCCCGTGACAATTCGGGCTCCAGCCACTGATCGGTACGGTCCAGCAGCGCACTGTCCGACACGTCCGGCCAGGGCGCGCCCAACGTCCGCTGCAGAAAGGCGAGCCGCTCCCGCAGCTGCTCGGTCTCACGCGTCCAGCGCAGCAGCCCGAAGCCTTCGCGCCGCAGACCCTCGATCAGCGCCTCGCGCACCAGCTCGGGCGCCGGCTCCTTCAGCGGGCGCACCGACAGCTCGACGGCACCCAGCCGCTCCACCCTGCGGGCCACCACATCGCCGCCGGCCCAGCGGACCTCCTCGCCCGCGAACCGCAGATGCCCGGCGGCCGTCCGGGCCGTGTCCTCGTCGATGACGGCGGCGAGCCGCACCCGCGCGGACATCGCGTGCGCGGGCCGGTCGGCGACCGCGACCGCCAGCCACGGCGCGCTGCGCAGCCCCGACCCGTCCCGCAGCTGCGCACCCGTACCCGACACCATCAGGAACGCCCCCTCGCCCCGGGCCCGCGCCACCCGCTCCGGGAACGCCAGCGCGGCCACCAGACCGACGGCTCCGTCGTCAGGACCGGAACCCCCACCCGCGTCCTTGACCGACGAGGACAGCCGCCGGACCTCCTGCCGCCAACGCGCCGCATAGCCGTCCCCGCCCCGCCGGGCGGTACGCAGCGCGGCCGCCAGATCATCCCCGTATTCGCGCGGCGGCTCCTCGCTCAGCAGCGCCACCACCTCGGCCGCCCGGCGGCCGCCCACCTCGGCGGCGCCGTCCAGCAGGGCCCGCGCCAGCCGCGGATGCAGGCCGAGCCGGGACATCCGTACGCCCCGGTCGGTCACCCGCCCGTCAGCGTCCACCGCACCGACGGCCGTCAGCACCTCGCGTGCCGCGCCCATCGCACCCGCGGGCGGCGGATCGAGCAGCGCCAGCCCCGACGCGTCCGGATCGCCCCAGCACGCCGCCTGCAACGCGAACGCCGCCAGATCGGCGACCTTGATCTCCGGGGACGGGAAGCGGGCGAGCCGCGCGTCCTCCGCCTGCGCCCAGCACCGGTACACCGCCCCGGGCGCCTCTCGCCCGGCCCGGCCCGCCCGCTGCCTCCCCGCCGCCTGCGAGGCCCGCACCGTCGTCAGCGCGCTCAGCCCCCGTGCGTGATCGGTACGCGGCTCCCTGGCCAGCCCCGAGTCCACCACGACCCGCACACCGGGCACCGTGAGGGACGACTCCGCCACCGAGGTCGCCAGCACCACCCGTCGGCCCTCCGACGAGCCGGCCAGCACCGCGTCCTGAACCGCTGCCGGAGCCCGCCCGTGCACCTGGAGCACCTCGGCGGCCACCCCGGCCAGCTGCCCCGCCACCCGGCCGATCTCACCGACACCCGGCAGAAAACACAGCACGTCGCCGTCCCGCTCGGCGAGCGCCCGGCGCACCGTCGCGGCGACATGCGTCAGCAGCGCCGGATCGACCCTCATCCCGTGCGGCGGCCGCACCGGAGCGGCCGGCGGCGCCCAGACCACCTCCACCGGATGCGAGACGCCCTGCGCCTCTACCACCGGGGCATCGCCCAGCAGCCGTGCCCAGCCCTGCGCGTCCGTCGTCGCGGACGCGGCGACCAGCCGCAGATCGGGCCGGATCGCCTCCCGCACATCGAGCAGGAACGCGGCGACCGTGTCGGCGTCCAAGTGCCGCTCATGGCACTCGTCGATGATCACCGCATCGACCCCGGCCAGTTCCTGGTCGCGCTGGAGCCGCTGGAGCAGCACCCCGGTGGTCACGACCTCCACCACCGTGTCGCGCCCCGCCGCCCGCTCCCCGCGGACCGTGAAACCCACCCGGCCGCCGGCCTGCTCCCCGATGAGCCACGCCATCCGCCGCGCCGCCGCCCGCGCGGCGATCCGCCGCGGCTCGGCCACCACCACCCTGCGCACCGGGCCGCCCCCGGCCAGACCGGCCAGGACCAGCGGTACGAGTGTCGTCTTGCCGGTGCCGGGCGGCGCGCACAGCACCGCCACACCGCGGTCGTCGAGCGCCCGCTCCAGGGCGGGCACAGCGGTGCGTACGGGCAACTGGTCCAGGGCGTCGGTACGGATCACGCCCCCAGTCTCGTACGAGGCACCGGGGCTCCCGTACCCCGAGACCGGTCCCAGGACCTCCGTATCAGTCCCGTACGCAGACGAAGATCGCCGTCCCCGGGATCAGGCTGCCGCGCAACGGGGACCAGCCGCCCCACTCCTGGTTGTTCCAGGCGGGCCACTCCGGTTCGACGAGATCGGTCAGCCGGAATCCGCCGGCCACCACGTCCCGCACCCGGTCGCCCAGCGTCCGGTGGTGCTCGACGTACACGGCATTGCCCTGCTCGTCCTGCTCGACATAGGGAGTGCGGTCGAAGTACGAGGACGCGACGGAGAGCCCCTCTGGACCCGGCTCGTCCGGGAACGCCCAGCGGACCGGATGCGTCACAGAGAAGACCCAGCGGCCCCCGGGGCGCAGCACCCGGTGCACCTCGCGGAACACCTGCACGGGATCGGCGACGAACGGCACCGCGCCGTAGGCGGAGCACACCAGGTCGAAGGAGCCGTCCCGGAACGGCAGCGCCCCGGCGTCCGCCTCCACCAGGGGAACCTCGTCGCCGATCCGCAGCGCGTGCTGCAGCTGCCGGTGCGAGAGGTCCAGGGCCACCGGGCGGGCGCCCTTGGAGGCCAGCCAGCGCGAGCACTGCGCCGCGCCCGCACCGATCTCCAGGGTGTCGAGGCCCTTCAGCGACTCGGCGGGGCCGAGCAGACCGGCCTCGGCCTCGTCGAGCCCCTCCGGACCCCAGACGAAACGGTCGTCGCCGAGGAAGGCGCCGTGGTCGCTCTGGTACTCGTCGGCGTTCCGGTCCCACCAGCCGCGACTTGCCCGGCTGCTCTCGGCCTCCGACGCGCTGCGGCGAGTCGCTTCGGGTTCGGCCGCGTAGATCTCTTGGCTCATCGTGTCCGTCGTTGTAGTTTGCCTTCACCCCGCCGCACGCGGTAGGCCCCCAGGGGCACCCGTGAGTACGGCTCCGTACCCACGATTATCTCCCCGGGCCGATGTGGCCTCGGAGAACACAAATTGTGCCGGATATGGGGCGTTGTGCCCCCGGTGTGCGCCTTCGCGCATTGACCGTGCCCGGCTGCCCCCGTATGCTACAAGTTGCGCTGCGAGCCTGCGCGCCTCAGACCTAGCAGGCCGCGCTCGCATCTGTTGCATGTCCCCTCGGTTCACGAGGCGCTTCCCGTTCGGCGGGTCCGGTGCTTCCCGAGCTGTCCGGCTTCTGCAGAGGTGATACGGGCTCCCGGCGTAGCAGTACCTACGACTCACTGTCCGTACCGGAGCCCTTTCCCACATGACGAGCAGCACCGAGACCACCGCCACCACTCCGCAGGTTGCGGTCAACGACATCGGCGACGCGGACGCGTTCCTCGCGGCGATCGACGAGACGATCAAGTACTTCAACGACGGCGACATCGTTGACGGTGTCATCGTCAAGGTTGACCGGGACGAGGTTCTCCTCGACATCGGTTACAAGACCGAAGGCGTCATCCCGAGCCGCGAGCTCTCGATCAAGCACGACGTCGACCCGAACGAGGTCGTCAAGGTCGGTGACGAGATCGAGGCCCTGGTTCTCCAGAAGGAGGACAAGGAAGGCCGCCTGATCCTCTCGAAGAAGCGCGCTCAGTACGAGCGTGCCTGGGGCACCATCGAGAAGATCAAGGAAGAAGACGGCATCGTCACCGGTACCGTCATCGAGGTCGTCAAGGGTGGTCTCATCCTCGACATCGGCCTCCGCGGCTTCCTGCCGGCGTCGCTCGTCGAGATGCGTCGTGTCCGCGACCTTCAGCCCTACGTGGGCAAGGAGCTCGAGGCGAAGATCATCGAGCTGGACAAGAACCGCAACAACGTGGTCCTGTCCCGCCGTGCCTGGCTGGAGCAGACCCAGAGCGAGGTCCGTCAGACCTTCCTCACGACCCTGCAGAAGGGCCAGGTCCGCTCCGGCGTCGTCTCCTCGATCGTCAACTTCGGTGCGTTCGTGGACCTCGGTGGCGTCGACGGTCTCGTGCACGTCTCCGAGCTCTCCTGGAAGCACATCGACCACCCCTCCGAGGTTGTCGAGGTCGGCCAGGAAGTCACCGTCGAGGTCCTCGACGTCGACATGGACCGCGAGCGCGTCTCGCTGTCGCTCAAGGCGACGCAGGAAGACCCGTGGCAGCAGTTCGCCCGTACACACCAGATCGGGCAGGTCGTTCCCGGTAAGGTCACCAAGCTCGTTCCGTTCGGTGCGTTCGTGCGTGTCGACGAGGGCATCGAGGGTCTGGTCCACATCTCCGAGCTGGCCGAGCGCCACGTGGAGATCCCGGAGCAGGTCGTCCAGGTCAACGACGAGATCTTCGTCAAGGTCATCGACATCGACCTCGAGCGTCGTCGCATCAGCCTCTCGCTGAAGCAGGCCAACGAGGCCTTCGGCGCCGACCCGGCTTCGGTCGAGTTCGACCCGACCCTGTACGGCATGGCCGCGTCCTACGACGACCAGGGCAACTACATCTACCCCGAGGGCTTCGACCCCGAGACCAACGACTGGCTCGAGGGCTTCGAGGCTCAGCGCGAGGTGTGGGAGACGCAGTACGCCGAGGCGCAGGCGCGCTTCGAGCAGCACCAGGCCCAGGTCATCAAGTCCCGCGAGGCCGACGAGGCCGCTGCTGCCGAGGGCGCTGCTGCCCCGGCCGGTGGCGCCCCGGCTGCCTCCGGCGGCAGCGGTGGCGGCTCGTACTCCTCGGAGTCCGCGGACAACTCCGGCGCCCTGGCGTCGGACGAGGCCCTGGCTGCCCTGCGCGAGAAGCTGGCGGGCGGCCAGAGCTGACGCTCTGCCCCTCCGGCCGGTGATCGGCTGCAGTAGCTGAAAGTGAGGCCCGCTCCCTTCGGGGAGCGGGCCTCACTCGTATCCGCGGCGCGGTTATGGAGTAACGGTGATGTTGGTCAGGCCCTTGCCGCCGGTCACCGTGTTGCTGCTGTAGACGGTGGTCGGGCAGCTCGCGCTGTAGTTGGTCACGTTGAACGCGATCTGTTTGTCGCCCGTGGAGCCGGTCAGGTCCGAGGTGTTGTTGCGGAAAACGGTGCCGCAGCCCCAGCCGCTCTGCTGGGTGTGGGTCTCGTAGCCGTTGTTGGTCGTACGGGAGCCCTTGTTGCCCTCGACCAGGACGTCGTTGCCCTTCACGTCGACCCAGGAGTCGTCGTAGTTGGCGCCGGTCAGCCCGCTGCCGTCGAAGGTGTTGCCGATGATCTGCGCCCCGGTGGTGCCCTCCTTGATGTCGACGTTCTCGCCGCCGACCCCCGGTCCGATCGTGTTGTTCAGGATCCGGACCTGGTCGCTCCTGTCGGAGAGATCGCCCGCCGTGCCGACGTAGACGCCCTCGCCCATGCCGCTGCCGTCGTGCCCGGTGTCGTAGATCCGCGAGTTCTTGATGACGCCGTTCTTGCTGGACCTGCGGAAGTGGACGCCCTCCATGTCCAGATCGTGCACGGTCACCGAATCGATCACGACCCCGGTGGCGGTGTCGGCCATGATGCCCTTCTGGCCGCCGGTGACGGTGACGCCCCGGACGGTCCAGTAGGAGGCGCCGTTGAGGTGGAGTCCGTAGCCGCCGCCGGCCGTGAGGGCTGCCTTGACGGAGCCGGTGAGGGTGATCCGGGCGGAGGCGGTGCCGGGGACGGTCGCCTTGAAGTTGCCGGTGTAGGTGCCGTCGGCAAGGTGGATCGTGTCGCCGGGGGCTGCGGCGGTGAGGGCGGACTTGAGCTGGGCGGCGGTGCTCACATCGATGACCGTCGCCGCGTCCGCGTCCGCGGCTGTGGCGGAGGTGAGGGCGAGGCCGCCGGTGGCGAGCGCGGTGGCCAGCAGGGCGGGGAGCAGCGTGCGGGTACGCATGGGGGTGCCTTCCCGTCGAAGGAGTTCGAGAGTTCTCGTACATGAACGTGGGGCGAGTCTCTGAACGTGCTGCCCAGTGACGGTAAGGGTGAGGTGTGGCCATGTCAAGGTCTGGACCATTGTTCGTGGCGGCGTCGAGCGGGGTGAACGGAGAGAAACGTGCGGGATTCACGAGTAACTGACGGCCCGTAACGGACCCTTGCCGGGATCCCGGCAACCTCAAGATCCGAAGGGGAGCCGGGATATGACACACACTTCGCACAACTCGCCGGTGGTGCCGGGCGCGAGCCGCCGCGCGTTTCTGCGCAGCGTAGGGATCACGGGGGCGCGGGCGCGATGTTCGCGACCAGGGGCCCTCGGCCTCGCCCCGGCAGTCCAGGCGGCAAGCCGCGAACCCGCCTTTCACGCACCCAGCAGAGGTGACTTCACGCTGAAGGGGAAAGCTGCGGCCGAGGTCGTGATCGGCGGCGGCGGAATCGCCGGACTCACCACCGCGTACGAACCGGGCAAGGCGGGCTACGACTGTACGGTCCTGGAGGCCCGGAGCCGTACGGGCAGCCGCAACTTCACCGTGCGCGGTGGTGATTCCACCATCGACACCTACGGCAACCAGCAGACCGCGCACTTCGGTGACGGGCAGTACATGAACGCGGGACCTGCCCGGATCCCGCAGTGGATGGTCACCCTCGACTACTGTCGCGAACTCGACGTCCCCATCGAGGTGTTCACCAACGTGAACGCCCATGCCTATGTCTTCAACGAGAAGGCCGGCATGAAGGCCCCGGTGCGCTACCGCACCGCCAAGGCCGACGTGTACGGCTATGTTGCCGAACTCCTCTCCAGGGCCAATGACATGGGGGCGCTCGACCGTCAGATCACCGCGGAGGACCAGGGACGACTCCTGGAGTTCCTCCAGGACTTCGGTGACACCGGTGACTCCCTCGCTTGCACGGGCAGTCCCCGGCGCGGCTACCGCATCGACCCCGCGGCCGCCGGCACCCCCCGGTGAGGAGCTCGGCTCCGTGCCCTCCGCTTCCGAGGTGTTCGCGAGCGGCGTCGGCCGGTACTTCGCCTTCGAGTTCGAGTACGACCAGGCGATGCTGATGTTCCAGCCGGTCGGCGGCATGGACCGGATACCCGCCGCGCTCACCCGGGCGACAGGCGAGCGCAGGATCCACACCGGCGCGGCCGTCACCGAGATCACCGACACGGCCCACGGCGTCACCGTCACCTACACCCAGTCGGGCCGCACCCGCAGCATCGAAGCGGACCACTGCATCGCCGCACTGCCGCCCAACATTCTGGCCAAGACCGCCCACAACCTCGGCCCGGCCGTCCACGCCCTGGAGGCCGGCAAGCCGTCCTCGGCCGGCAAGATCGGGCTGGAGTGCAAGAGCCGCTGGTGGGAGGGCGACCACCGGATCTACGGCGGCATCACGGAGACGGACATGGACCTGTCCCACATCCGGTACCCGTCCTACGGCCATCAAGGCAAGCGCGGCACCATCATCGGGTACTGCAACACCGGCTCCAACGCCGACGCGTACGCCGCTCTCACCCGGCGCGACAGGGAGGCACGGGCCATCGCCCAGGGCGTGAAGTTCCACGGTGACAAGTACCGTACGGAGCTCGCCACGTCGTTCTCCCACCACTGGCGGCAGACCCCGTACCTGGAGGCCTCCTGGCACTCCCTGTCGGGACCCCGACGCGCCGGCCTTCGCACCTGGCATGAAACGCCGGGTGAAGGGGCACGGTCCGGGAATGCCCGTGCCCCGCCGGGCGTTCTTCTCCAAGAACACGAGGAGGAGCGGTAACCGTGCCTGATCCGCAGAGTTTGTACGAATGGGAGCCGAAGGGACTGGCCGTCGTCGACATGGCGCTCGCCCAGGAGTCGGCAGGCCTGGTCATGCTCTACCACTTCGACGGATACATCGACGCGGGTGAGACCGGTGAGCAGATCGTCGACGGCCTGCTCGAAACGCTGCCGCACCAGGTCGTTGCCAGCTTCGACCACGACCGGCTCGTCGACTACCGCGCACGGCGCCCGCTGCTGACCTTCCGGCGAGACCGCTGGGCGGCCTACGAGACCCCGACGCTTGACGTACGGGTCGTCCAGGACGCCACCGGAGCACCCTTCCTGCTGCTTTCCGGGCCCGAGCCGGACGTGGAGTGGGAGCGCTTCGCCGCCGCCGTCGAGCAGATCGTCGAACGCCTCGGTGTCCGCCTCGCGGTGAACTTCCACGGCATCCCGATGGGCGTACCGCACACCCGCCCCGTCGGCATCACCCCGCACGGCAACCGCACGGACCTCATGCCCGGCCATCGCAGCCCGTTCGACGAGGCGCAGGTGCCCGGCTCCGCCGAGGCGCTGGTGGAGTACCGGTTGATGGAGGCCGGACACGACGTCCTCGGCGTCGCCGCCCATGTGCCGCACTACGTCGCCCGCTCCGCCTACCCGGATGCGGCGCTCACCGCCCTGGAGTCGATCACGGCCGCGACCGGCCTGGTCCTGCCGACCGTCGCCCATGCACTGCGCACGGAGGCTCACCGCACCCAGACGGAGATCGACCGGCAGATCGACCAGGGCGACGAAGAGCTCGTCTCGCTCGTGGAGGGCCTTGAGCACCAGTACGACGCGGTCGCGGGCTCCGAGACCCGGGGCAACCTGGTCGCCGAGCCGGTCGATCTGCCGTCCGCCGACGAGATCGGTCTCGAATTCGAGCGATTCCTCGCCGAGCGCGAGGGGGACGCCTGACCGGCCGCGCCCGTCACTCCTCGTACTAGGCTGCCCGGCATGCTGAAAGTGGGCCTGACCGGTGGGATCGGCGCCGGCAAGAGTGAAGTGTCACGGCTGCTCGTCGGATACGGAGCCGTGCTGATCGACGCGGACCGGATCGCCCGGGAGGTCGTAGAGCCGGGGACCCCCGGTCTCGCGGCCGTCGTCGACGCGTTCGGTGCCGGCATCCTCACCGCCGAAGGCACCCTGGACCGGCCGAAGCTCGGCTCGATCGTCTTCTCCGACGCCGACCGGCTCGCCACCCTCAACGCGATTGTCCACCCGCTGGTAGGCGCCCGCTCCGCCGAGCTGGAGCAGGCAGCGGGCCCCGACTCGGTCGTCGTCCATGACGTCCCCCTCCTCACGGAGAACGGCCTCGCCCCGCTCTACGACCTGGTCGTCGTCGTGGACGCCAGTCCCGAGACCCAGCTCGACCGGCTCGTACGGCTGCGCGGCATGACCGAGTCCGAGGCCCGCGCCCGCATGGCCGCTCAGGCCACCCGGGACCAGCGGCGTGCCGTGGCCGATCTGATCGTCGACAACGACGGACCGCTGGAGGAACTGGAACCGCAGGTCCGCAAGGTCTGGTCGGAGCTGACCCAGCGGGCCGCGGCCGGCTGATTTCCGTATCGGAATACCGGACAGCGGCCGGACGTTGAGAACCCGGTAGCGAAGGGAAGGATGCGATCGTGCCCGAGAGGACTCCGGAAACCAACGTCATCGACTTCCGCGCGGCCGAACACCTGTTGGCGGCGCGCGACCCCCAGGGCGCGGTCAAGCTCCTGGACTCGGTGATCGCGTCCCATCCGGAGAACACCGCCGCCCGGCTGCTGCGGGCCCGCGCCTTCTTCGCCGCCGCCCAACTCCGCCCTGCCGAGCTCGAATTCGAACTCGTTCTGGAGCGCGAACCGGACAATGCCTTCGCGCACTTCGCGCTCGCCCGCACCTTCGAGCGCTCCGGCCGCTCCGACCGGGCCGCCCGCCACTTCCGGCTGGCCGCCGCACTCGACCCGAACCCGGAGTATCTGAAGGCGGCCCGCTTCCGTACGGAGCGCTGACCGCTCCGCATCGAGGGCTGACCGATCCGTACGGAGGGCTGACGCCCTCCGCCGGGCCCGGGCGTGCACCGCAGCTTGTCCCGGCCCCGGCGCGTCCGCGTCAGTGCCCGTACCTGCCGCGTCCGCCGTGGTCGGGTTCGTACGGCGGGATATTGCGGCCCGGCTGGTAGTGCGGGCCCTGGTGGATGTGGTGGATGATCACCGCGATGTCCACGAGGACCAGCACGAGCAGCACACCACAGGCCGCGGCCCAGCCCGGGCGGTCGGTCAGCGTGAACGCAGCCAGGCCGAAGACGGCCCAGGCCAGCCCCCATAGACTCAGGCAGAGCCGCAGCCGCAGAGGGCTGCGTGCAGTCGTCGGTTCATTACCGGTACGCATGGCGATCGCCTCTCCTACCAGGATGGACCCACGACGGTGTTTTGGGACATGCCGACGTCGGATCGGATTGAGGGGATCGTGCGTGAACGGCACATCGTGGGGGGACCGTACCGGCCGCAGGGCGAGGGTCCGGGGCTGTCTGCTGGGCGGGGCGATCGGGGACGCCCTGGGGAATCCGGTGGAGTTCCTTTCGCTCGCCGGTATCCGCCGCGCGCACGGTGAACACGGTGTGCAAGGACTTCTCGCGGACGAGGAGGGGGTTGTCGGACGTGTCACGGACGATACGCAGATGACCCTGTTCACAGCAGAAGGGCTGATCAGGGCCCATTCCCGGGCGAGGCCGAAGGGCATCGGCGGCGCCGAGATCGGGATCGTGCGGAACGCCTATCTGCGCTGGCTGGACACCCAGAACCACCCCGCTCCGCCGGCCCGCGGTGGCGACAACCCGGTACGGACCGGCTGGCTCAGGCAGCAGCCCTGGCTGTACGCGCGCCGGGCCCCCGGGAACGCCTGTCTGACGGGGCTCGCGACCGGCCATGTCCCCGAACCGACGGGGCGGCTCGGTGAGCCCGGTCCCGTCAACACCGGGTCCAAGGGATGCGGCACGGTGATGCGGTCCGCCCCCTTCGGACTGGTGGGGGAGGACGCCCAGGTGGGCTTCCGGCTCGCCTACTGGTGTGCGCAGATCACCCACGGCCACCCGACCGGTGCGTACGCGGCCGGGGCATTCGCCGCGATCGTCGCCCATCTTCTGGAGGGCGACTCGATGGCGGGTGCGGTGCTGCGGGCCATGGAACTGCTGGGCCGCCACCCGGGGCACGAGGAGACGACGGCGGCGCTGCGCGCGGCCGTCGACCTGGCAGCCGAGGGCGAGCCGAGCGCCGAGAAGGTGGAGAAGCTCGGCGCGGGCTGGGTCGCCGAGGAGGCCCTTGCCATCGCCGTGTACTGCGCCCTCGTGCTGCCGGGCGCCGATCAGGTGGCCCAGTCGCTGCTGCTCTCGGTCAACCACTCGGGCGACAGCGACTCCACCGGTGCGGTCTGCGGCAATCTGCTCGGCGCGCGCCACGGGGACGTACACCTTCCGCCGTCCTGGCTGGTGGCGACCGAAGGGCGAGCGGCGATCACCGAGGTGGCCGACGATCTGTGCGTGGAGTTCGAGCACGCGGTCGTGTGGCCGGCCGACCGCTACCCGGTGTACTGACGGCCGGCCCGTACATCGCGCGCCGACGACCTGTCAGCGCGTCACCGCCGCCCCGGTCGCCTGTCGCTCGGTGTGACGGGAGGACTGCGTGCCAGGAACGACCATCAGCGGCCGTTCGTTCGGCTGTGCATGAGCGGACGACTGGTGCGTGAGGGATATTCAGGAACGGGCCCCGGCGCGATCACGCCGGACGGCTGTGCGGTCGAACTGTACAGACGGCTGTCCGTCGGCGATGAGCCGGAGGTGATCGCGGCGGCCGTACCCGCCGGGGCAAGCATTCTGGAACTGGGCTGCGGAGCGGGCCGGGTGACCCATCCGCTGATCGAGCGAGGCTTCGACGTCACCGCTGTGGACGAGTCGGCACAGATGCTGGAGCGCATCCGCGGCGCCCGTACCGTACAGAGCCCCATCGAGGCGCTGGACCTCGGTGACCAGACGTTCGACGTGGTGATGCTGGCGTCGTTCCTGGTGCACACGAGCGAGCACCGGGTGCGTGACGGGATGCTGCGTGCCTGCCGGAGCCACGTCAAGGACGGTGGGGTCGTACTCATCCAGCGCGAGGGCGCCGACTACCACACCAACCTGCCGCGGGAACGGGTCGATCCGGGCGGCTACACCGTACGGATCGTCTCGGCCGAGCCCGTGGGGGACGGGGTGGACTCGGTGCATGCCGAGTACCTCTTCGACGACGCGCGATGGACCCAGACATTCCTGTCGCGGGAGCTGTCGAAGGAGCAGTTCGAGGGGTACCTGGAGGCGGCGGGTCTGACCGTCGACCGGTATCTCACGGATGACGGGATCTGGGTGCGGGCCCTGCCGAAGTAGCTCCTCGGAGCGAAGGAGATCCGTGGTCCGGGAAGCGATGAGTTCCGGACCGCGGACCGGTCTACCTCTTCGTAGGCAACACCGTGCGAAGCTTTCCCGAGGAGACCCAGATGTCCGAGTGCACACCGGTCCGGAGCACCCCCGCTGCCGCCCTTGCCACCTCTTCCGACACCCGGGCCGGGGGCCGCAGCCGCGGGGTCGTCGCACTGACCGCCGCCCGCGTCGTTCTTGCCCTGTTCTTCGGGTTCAGTGCGTTCGCCAAGCTGATCGCCCATGAGACGGCGATCGAGTCCTTCGACCGGATGGGCTGGAGCCAGGCCGCGATGTACATCATCGGAGGGCTGGAGATGGCGGGGGCCATTGCCCTGTTGATCCCGGTCCTGGCAGGAGTGGCGGCCATGGCCTTCTGCGGACTGATGGCCGGCGCCTCCATCGTCCAACTGACGCTGCTCGACCGGGTGAACGCGATCATGCCGGCGCTGCTCATCGTGCTGCTCGTCCTGATTGCCCGGGAGCGGCGGGGCCGTACGGCGGATCTGGTCGCGCTCGTCCGCAGGCGTGCATAGCGGCCATGGAGCGGTTCTCGTCCACGTCGGTGCCGGGCCGCCGACCGACGTGGACGGTGGTAGCCGATGGCGTGTACGCAACAGTCGAAAGAGGTTCGGTGGAAGCCGGGTTGGTGGCATTGGCGGCATCGGGGGCAACGGCGCTCGTGCAGCACATGGTGGCCGATTCCTGGGGCCAGGTACGCGAACGGCTGGTGGCCTTCTTCGCGTGGGACGGAGCGACGCCCGAGGAGGAGACGGTACTGACCGGCGAGTTGGAGGCCTCGCGCGGTGAGCTGACCGCCGCGCGGGACGAGGGCGACGACGCGCTGGCCGGGGACGTCGAGGCCGAATGGCGCGCACGGCTGCGCCGCAGGCTCGCCGCGGATCCGCAGGGGGCGGACGAACTCCGCGCCATCCTCGCCGAGCCGGCGCCCGCGGGCGATGGCGGGCGCGCGGGCGACGTGCACAACACGATCAGCAAGACGCCCAGCATCGGCGGCCCGGTGATCCAGGCCGCCGAGATCGGCTCCATCGACTTCGGCACCGAGCGCCGGCGGACACCCTTCAGCGGCTTTCCGCTCTGTGTACGGCCGGTCAGTGGACCGTGCTGAAACTGCGCCAGGGCAGGGCGCCGGTCCCGTTGACGTCGCTGAGCGTGGTCGCGAGGTACGTCGTACCCGGACCGGTGCAGTTGGGTGTGCGGTACAGAATGATGTCGATCAGGGTGCCATTGCTCACTTCCTTGGCACCAGCGGGAGAAAGCGGGTGGCAGCCTTTCACCGAAGGGCTGTTCACCATGATCACGGCGTCCCGCTCGGTCGTGTAGATGATCGGTCCGGCCGCGGTCCGGCCGAGGCCGGAGCAGCCTGCGACGGTGAGGGTCAGGAGCGCGGTGCCGGCTGCGATGCCGAGACGGCGGCGCCGGTGATCGATCACGGGCATGGGCGGGTCCTCGTCTGTCTCGTCCGGCTCATCCGTCAGCACGGCGTACGCCACAGCACCGCATGCGCCACGGAGAACGTGCTGACGCTGGTCACCTTGCCTGCTCCCCGGTGGCCCGGCATCCGGTGCGCGGCCGGCCGGGCGACAGTCGTACCGGGTGGGCATCGACCAATGTTCATATCGGTTGATATTGGGCATACCGTTGTAGCAGCGATTAATTTCCGTGTTTCAGTTGTTTCCGGCGTTCAGGGGGCCGTCATGGTCCAGGAGCTCGTAATCGCAATAGTGGGGGCGGCCTCGGCGGGCGCGCTGTACTTGGCGGCGGCGGCCAAGGTCGTCAAGCAGTACGAGCGGGGCGTCGTACTGAGGCTCGGCAGGCTCCGTAACGATGTGCGAGGGCCCGGATTCACCATGGTGATCCCCGGCGTCGAGCGGCTGCGCAAGGTCAATATGCAGATCGTGACGATGCCGGTGCCCGCGCAGGACGGAATCACCCGGGACAACGTGACGGTGCGGGTGGACGCGGTGATCTACTTCAAGGTGGTCGATGCGGCGAGTGCCGTGATCCAGGTGGAGGACTACCGGTTCGCGGTGTCGCAGATGGCACAGACCTCACTGCGGTCGATCATCGGCAAGAGCGATCTGGATGATCTGCTGTCCAACCGCGAGAAGCTGAATCAGGGCCTTGAGCTGATGATCGACAGCCCAGCGGTCGGGTGGGGTGTGCAGATCGACCGCGTGGAGATCAAGGACGTTTCGCTGCCGGAGACGATGAAACGCTCCATGGCCCGTCAGGCCGAGGCCGACCGTGAGCGGCGAGCCCGCGTCATCAACGCGGACGCCGAGCTTCAGGCCTCGAAGAAACTCGCCGAGGCGGCGAAGGAGATGTCCTCCCAGCCGGCCGCGCTCCAGCTGCGCCTGCTGCAGACGGTGGTTGCGGTCGCGGCCGAGAAGAACTCCACGCTGGTGCTCCCGTTCCCGGTGGAACTGCTCCGCTTCCTGGAGCGGGCGCAGCAGCCGGCGCAGCAGCAGGGGATGCAGTCGCAGCAGCCCGCCCCGGCACAGCCGCAGCCGCAGCCGTCCGTGGCGCCCGCGCCTCCTCCCGCTCCCGCTTCCGCGCCCGCTGTTTCCGCGGCCACGGCGCCCGCGCGGCCCCCTCGTCCGAAGCCGCTCGCCAGGCACTGAGCCGAACCGTGCCGTTCCCTGCCCCGGGCGGTTCGCTTCGGCCTGCCGGCCGGGCCGTATCAAGGCCTGTATCGCATCTGACCTGCTGGAATGCGGGTGCGCGACCGGTTGTCAGACCCCCCGCCTAGACTCGCAGGAGTCATAAGGATCCAGACGATCAAGAGGATCAGGGCGGGACGGGAGGGGACCGATGACCACGGCACAACATCAGCTGGACGCGTCCGCTGCCCGCCTCCTGAGCTGTGCCGCTGTCTTCCTGCCCGCGTCGTTGCCGAGGGACGGGCGCGTCGCCTTCTGGGATCCCGATGGCGGCCCCCTCCCGGAGCCGCGTGGCTCCGCGGACTCCGAAGACCGGACACCCGGTCCTATCGCCGCAGAGCTCACCGTCGTCCGTCGGCATGGACAACAGGACGGCGTCCGTCGGCGTACGGTGCCCGCCGTCCTGATGCCCGTGACCGACGCCCTGCCGCTGCTGGCCCGCGCCCGGCACCAGCAGTCCGCCCACCCCGCCACCCGCTGCTGGGGTGCCGCCGCACTCCAGGCGCTCAACCTGGTGGCGCGCGGCAGACTGCTCCCCGGCCTGACGGGCGACGACCACGACGCCTGGCGGGCCGGACCGCGCGACGCCGAGGACATCGCCCATCTCCGGGCGATCGCAGCCGCCATGCCGGTCGAGGGGCACGCGGTGCCGCTCCCGGACCGCACACCGCTTCAAGTCCCCGACCCGGAGTGGCTGCTCGGGGCGTTCCTCGACGCGGTCGCCGATGCCCTGCCCCGTACACCCGCCGCGGCGTACGCGATGGGCGCGGCCTTTGCAGCCCGTGAGGCCCAGCATCTGCCAGGAGCCCGTGACTGGGCCGTCGAGGTCGCGGCCGGTCTCGACGCGGGTGTACGGGTGTCGCTGCGTCTCGACCTGTCGGCGTAC
The DNA here is from genome assembly GCF_055602785.1 of Streptomyces sp. NPDC037301. Lineage (NCBI taxonomy): Bacteria > Bacillati > Actinomycetota > Actinomycetes > Kitasatosporales > Streptomycetaceae > Streptomyces > Streptomyces sp. NPDC037301. Next base: position 198,872 of record NZ_JBVJWD010000010.1, on the reverse strand, counting down.
GAACTCTTCGACACGGCCGATGCGTACGACAGCCCCGACGACAGCGACGCCTCCGACGACAACAGGGCCTCCGGTACGGCTGCGGACGCCCGTCCCGGCGCCGCGCGGCACGCCGCCGCGGCCATCACCCAGGTGCACAGCCTGGCCGACCCGACCTATGTGGTCGACGCCGCCGCACTGTGGCACGGCGGGGTGGGCGAGCCGTTCGGCCCGCGGGCCAGGATCGACGCCGTGCTCGCACTGCGCCGCGCCGCCCGCGTCTGGGCGCCGCTGGAGCGGTTGCTGGACCAGCCGGTGCCCGATGTGCTCGCACTCGAAGAGGACGAGCTGTACGAGCTGCTGAGCGACGCCGGAGCCCGGCTGGCGGCGGCCGGGGTGAGCGTCCACTGGCCCAGGGAGCTCGTCCGTTCCCTCACCGCCGCCGCCGTCGTACGACCCGCCCCCGGCTCGGCCACCGACGGCACCTCGTTCTTCGACGCCGAGCAGCTCTTCGCCTTCAACTGGCAGTTGTCGCTGGGCGATGAGCAGCTCACCGAGGCGGAGATGGACGTTCTCGCAGAAGCCCACCGGCCGGTGGTGCGCCTGCGGGACCAGTGGGTCGTCGTCGACCCGGCGCTCGTACGCAAGGCGCGCAAGCGGGAGCTCGGCCTGCTCGATCCGGTCGACGCCCTTGCCGTCGCCCTGACCGGTAGCGCCGAGGTCGACGGCGAACAGGTCGAAGCGGTGCCCGTCGGAGCGCTGGCCGCACTCCGTACCCGCATCACCGCCGACGACACCACCGTCGCCCCGCCGCCCGGCCTGGACGCCACGCTCCGCGACTACCAACTGCGCGGCCTCGCCTGGCTGGACCGGATGACCTCACTCGGCCTCGGCGGCTGCCTCGCCGACGACATGGGCCTGGGCAAGACGATCACCCTCATCGCCCTCCATCTGCACCGCGCCCACCCCGCGCCCACCCTGGTGATCTGCCCCGCCTCCCTCCTGGGCAACTGGCACCGGGAGATCAACCGCTTCGCCCCCGGCGTGCCCGTGCGCCGCTTCCACGGCACCGACCGCACACTCGCCGAACCCGACGGCGGCTTCGTCCTGACCACATACGGCACGATGCGTTCGAGCGCGGCGCAACTCGCCGGCCACAGCTGGGGACTGATCGTCGCCGACGAGGCCCAGCACGTGAAGAACCCGCACTCCTCCACGGCGAAGGCGCTGCGCACCATCCCGGCCCCGGCCAGAGTCGCCCTCACCGGCACCCCCGTGGAGAACAACCTCTCCGAGCTGTGGGCCCTGCTCGACTGGACCACCCCCGGACTGCTGGGCCCCCTCAAGGCGTTCCGGGCCCGGCACGCCCGTATCGTCGAGAACACCGGGACGGCTGCCGGGCTCGCCAACGACGAAGCGGTCGAGCGGCTTTCCCGGCTGGTCCGGCCCTTTCTCCTGCGCCGGAAGAAGTCGGACCCGGGCATCGCCCCCGAGCTGCCGCCCAAGACGGAGACCGACCACCCCGTCTTCCTCACCCGCGAGCAGGCCACGCTCTACGAGGCGACGGTCCGCGAGACGATGGCGTTCATCGAAGCCTCGGAAGGCATCGCCCGCCGCGGTCTGATCATGAAGCTGCTGGCCTCGCTCAAGCAGATCTGCAACCACCCCGCGCAGTATCTGAAGGAAGAACCGACCCGTCTCGTCGGCCGTTCGGGAAAGCTCGCCCTGCTCGACGAGCTCCTCGACACGATCCTCGCCGAGGACGGCTCCGTCCTCATCTTCACCCAGTACGTGACGATGGCCCGGCTCCTCTCCGCCCACCTCGCCTCGCGCGCCATCCCCTCTCAACTCCTGCACGGCGGTACGCCGGTGGCCGAGCGGGAACGGATGGTGGACCGCTTCCAGTCCGGCGAGGTCCCGGTCTTCCTGCTCTCCCTCAAGGCAGCGGGCACCGGACTGAATCTCACCAGGGCCGCCCACGTCATCCACTACGACCGCTGGTGGAACCCGGCCGTCGAGGAACAGGCCACGGACCGGGCGTACCGCATCGGCCAGACGCAACCCGTGCAGGTCCACCGGCTGATCGCGGAAGGCACGGTCGAGGACCGGATCGCCGAGCTGCTGCGGGCCAAGCGGGTCCTGGCCGACGCGGTCCTCGGCGCCGGTGAGACCGCGCTGACCGAGCTCAGCGATCGTGACCTGGCCGATCTCGTCTCGCTCCGGAGGCCGTCATGAGCCCCCGTCCCCGGCCCCATGCGTACGCCCGCCCCGAGCCCCGTCCCGTCGCACGCTCGCGCCCCGGCCCCGACGATCTGCGGCGCACCTTCGAGGCCGTGCCGCCCCGCCCGTCCGACGGCGACGAACCCTTCGCGGACAGCTGGTGGGGCCGCGCCTGGGTGGCCGCCCTGGAGTCCCTGTCGATGGACGAGGGACGGCTCTCCCGCGGCCGTACGTACGCCGACAGCGGCAAGGTCGCAGCTATCACCGTCACCCCCGGACGGGTCGTCGCCTACGTTCACGGCAGCCGCCCCCGCCCCTACCGCGCCGAGCTGCGTCTGCGGTCGCTCACCGACGCCGACTGGGACCTGTTCCTGGACGCGGTCGCCGCCCGCCCCGGTCACCTTGCCGCGCTGCTCACCAAGGAGATGCCGCACTCGCTGGTCGACACGGCGACCGAGGCCGGTGTCGGACTGCTGCCCGCCGCGGGCGATCTCGACCCCGGCTGCTCCTGTCCCGACCACGGCTGGCCGTGCAAACATGTGGCCGCCCTCTGCTACCAGATGGCCCGTCTCCTGGACGCCGACCCGTTCGTCCTTCTGCTGCTGCGCGGCAGGGGCGAGCGCGAACTCCTCGAAGAACTGGGCCGTCGCAACGCCGCACACTCCGCCCGGGAACGCCCCACAGCCCCTGCCACCCCGTCCGTACCGGCCCGAGAAGCCCTCGCCGACCGCTACCTCCCGCCGCTCCCTGCCCCGCTCCCGGTCCTGCCGCATCCCGGGCAGCCACCCTCGTACCCGAGCCTGCCCGGCGCCCGCGACCCGCTCGCCCTCGACCACCTCGCCACGGATGCGGCGGCCCGTGCACACACGCTCCTCACCACCGGCCTCGACCCGCTCGCCGGCCTCACCTCCTGGCAGGACGCGGTACGGCTGGCCGCGTCCCGCCCCACCGCCGGCCTCACCGCAACCACCCGCGCCCTCTACCGCGAACTGGCGTACGCCACCGGCCGCACCCCCACCGACCTGGCCCGAGCCGTCGCGGCCTGGCGCCAGGGCGGCGCCGAAGGACTGGCCGTCCTCGAAACGCCCTGGGATCCTCCGGCCGGCCCCTTCGACCGCGCCCGCCCCGCGCTCGCAGCCGCCGACTTCCCCCGCTTCCACCCCTGGCGCAACCACCTCACGCACCCCAGTGGGACACTCCAGCTCCGCTTCGGCCACGACGGCCGTTGGTACGGCTACGAATCCGAGCCGGGCGAGGACGACTGGTGGCCCCGCGCCACCCCGGACTCCGACCCGGTGGGCGCGCTCATGGAACTCAGCGGAGGCTGACACCCCGGCCGGTCCGGGTCCGGCCCTCAGCCTCTCAACTCCGCAGATATCAGTCTCTCAACTCCGCAGATAGACGAAGAGCCCGATCAGCAGCACGACGACGATCGGCAGCACGATCAGCCGCGCTTTTCGGAACGACTCGTTCTCCTGCTGGGACAGCCCCCGGTCGGCGCCGTGCGCCGACGCCAGATGTTCCCCGGCCATGTCGATGATCTTCTCCATGGTCAGGAGCGACGGCGACCAGCCGCAGTGCGCACAGACCAGGAAGTCACGGTACGGGTCGTACCGGAAGGCCCTCTCGATATTGACCGTGAACACCTCACCGTCCGGCGTCATGGCTGTGTAGTGGCGTATCGGCGCACCCATGTGGATCGCTCCCTGTTCCGCGCATGTGACTGGTCTCGATACCCGGCCGCGGCACAGTACCCGACCGTCCCGGGGCCACCCTCAGCGAGGCAACACGGCATCGACGACATCGCGGGCGAAGTCCGGCGGTACCGGTTCGCGGCGGAGTAGTACCCGCATCCAGACCGCTCCCGCGATCAGGTCCAGCAGCAGCATCGGGTCGGCGCTCTCGGGAAGTTCACCACGGGCGGTGGCGCGAGCGAAGACCGGCTGCTCGCGGGAGAACCGATCGGCGAAGAAGTCGCGGGTGAGGGCGGCGAGTTCGTCGTCCGGCAGGCCGGTACCCGAGGTCATGGCGCGGGCGACCGGTTCCGTACGCCCGTCGGTGAGCAGGCCGGTGATCTGTTCGGTGAGGGCGATCAGATCACCGCGGAGGTTACCCGTATCGGGGATGTCGATGTCGAGGACCCGGGCATGGAGCATGGCCGCGCGCAACAGCGCCGGTTTCGAGGGCCACCAGCGGTAGATCGTCGTCTTGTTGACCCCGGAGTCCTGGGCGACGGCCTCGATGGTGAGACGGGTGTAGCCGCGTTCCGCGAGATGGCGCAGCGTGGTGTCGAAGATCGCTTCGGCGGCACGAGGGCCCTTGCCCGGGCGGCGGTTCACGGTCGGATCGGGCATGAGTGCTCCAGAGAAGAGCAACGCAACGTTGCGTTGTGTTGTATGGTGCGGTCATCGTACTGCGACGTATGGGGGCCAGGTATGGCGGAGGCAACGGTCTCCAAGGCAGTGACCTGGGGGCTGCTCGCCGCCTGGGTGGCCAACGACCTGGAGGAGCTGGCCACCATGGCCGGCTGGGCGCGGTCCGCCCGACCGCGGCTCCAGGAGCGATTCCCGAAAGTGCCCGAGCGGGTCTGGGCGCGGATGGAACTCTCGCAGCGGGATGTCAATGTCGCCATCGGCCTCATGGGCGGGGTCATGGCGGCAGCATCGGCGGACGGGGCGCGCACGGGTGGCCGCAGCCCGTTCTTCCGGACCGTACTGGTCGGATTCGGGCTGCACGGCGCCGTCCACATGGCGCAGTCGCTGGCGTACCGCGGCTACACACCGGGGGTCGCCACGGCGCCGGCCGTTGTCATCCCGTACTCGCTCTGGGCTGTGCGCCGGCTGAAGGCGGCCGGCATCGAGAGCGGCGGCGTCGGCACAGCGGCAGCGACGCTGGCGCTCCTCCCGGTGGCCGTCGCGGTCTGGTTCCGCGCGGCTCGGCGCTGCTAACTTCCTCGACGTGGCGAAACTCAATCAGATCATCGCAGTGGAGAAGGGCGTCAAGTCCAAGGCTCACCAGGACCTGACGGCGGCGCATCACGGCCTTCAGAAGACCGGTCTGCTGGCCGGGATCTCCCGGACGTATCAGCCGAAGGACGAGGAGGGCGAGCAGCTGCCGCCCGAGTCGACCCTGGTGCAGATCAAGGCCGAGGACGTGCTGCGGGAGACCGCGACGACCCTGACCCGGCTCTTCGATGTGACAGCCACGAAGGACTGGGCGAACTGTTCGGCCCGCGCGGATGTGAAGGTCGACGGACGGGTGCTCGTGAGCGAGGTGCCGGTGTCGTATCTGCTTTTCCTGGAGAAGCAGCTGACGGACATCAACACCTTTGTTCGCAGGCTTCCGGTGCTCGACGCCTCCGAGGCCTGGACACAGGACCCGTCGACGGACTCCTGGAAGACCGAGCCGGTGAGGACTCTTCGTACGAAGAAGGTGCCCCGCAACCATGTGAAGGCGGAGGCCACCGATAAGCACCCGGCGCAGGTCGAGGTGTACTACGAGGACATTCCGATCGGGTACTGGACCACCGTGAAGTTCTCCGGAGCCCTTCCCGCGCGACGGGTCAACGAACTGCTGGACCGGGTGGAGAAGCTCCAGCAGGCCGTGAAGTTCGCCCGCGAGGAGGCCAACGGCGTGGACGTCTCCGACCAGCGGGTGGGTGATGCGATATTCGGTTACCTCTTCGGGTGACCGACCATGGATTCCCCGGCCAAAGCACCACGGCCGGGGTGCGCGAGGAGCGCAAGCTGAAACTGAAGCTTGTCGTGACGGCGCGGTTCCAGTGGAGGTTCGAGCCCTCCCCCCGGCATTCGGTGCGTTCCCCGCACACGGACGGGCCGGGGTAGCCCAATCGGCAGAGGCAGACCGCGATCAATCTCAGACTCTTGCTCCAGACTCAGCATTCGCCACCGATCGCCGAATCAATCGGGCCCATGCCCATGGGCGTCGAGATGCCGGTTCGACTCCGGCCCGCAGAGCTTCGATCTGCGGTCGTCTAAAGGCAGGACGCGACGACATAAACCTGACACGGGTCCTTAAAAGTGTCGGCGTGCCGAATGGGTGGCATCTTCAGGGCTCGGGGGCCGGCTACGCCCCCGGGCCCGCTCCCGTTTCCCGGGACGTCCCGTCACACGCCTGCGGGCAGTGACACCCCGCGCCCCGCGAAGAAGCGCTCGAAGCCGGGCAGCGCAAGCTCCGCGGCACGCGTCGTGGCCGTCGTGCCGGACGGGTTGTGGAAGTGGACGCCGGTGCCGTCGGCCGTACGGGACGTCAGCAGCACCAGATGCCCGCCCCGTCCCGGAGCGGGCCGCTGCGGATGGCGGATGCCGTAGTGCACCGAGGCCATGACCGTCCGGCCGCCGTCGAGCAGGCCGAGGATCTCCTGCGGCGAGAGATGGCGGTGGACCGTGGCGTCGAGGCCGTGCGCCTGCTGTACGTACTCTGCGAAGGGGGCGTAGATCAGGCCCCGGATCACCCCCTCCGCATCCTCCGTGTACGCGCCGCACTTGAGCGCACCGTCGCGCAGCGCGAACAGGGACGGGGCCCCGGCGCCGAGCGCCATGCGCAGGCAGGTCATACCGCACAGATGACCTGCCCAGCGCGCATACTCGGCCGGTGATGCCGCGCCCGACTCCGCCCAGGCCGGATCGGTGGCCGGATCGAGTCCGCCCTCCACGATCGGGCCGACAAGCTCGAACGAGGCGAACTGGGTGAGGACGGGAACGCGGCAGGCAGGGCAGGTCACCAGGGGCATCCGATCACTGGCGGTATCCGGTCAGGAAGCGGCCGATGCGGCTGATCGCCGCGTCGAGATCGTCAGCGTACGGGAGTGTCAGGATCCGGAAGTGGTCGGGCCGCGGCCAGTTGAAGCCGGTGCCCTGCACGACCTGGATCTTCTCCCGCAGCAGCAGGTCCAGAACGAACTTCTCGTCGTCGACGATCGGATGCACCTTCGGATCGATGCGGGGGAACGCGTACAGCGCGCCCTTCGGCTTCACGCACGACACGCCGGGAATCTCGTTCAGCTTCTCCCAGGCCCGGTTGCGCTGCTCGTACAGCCTGCCGCCGGGCGCGACCAGTTCCCGGATGGACTGCCGGCCGCCGAGCGCCGCCTGGATGGCGTACTGCGCGGGCGCGTTGGGGCACAGGCGCATCGAGGCGAGAGTGGTCAGCCCCTCCAGATAGCTGCGGGCGTGCTGCTGCGGGCCGGAGACCACCATCCAGCCGGAACGGAACCCCGCCACCCGGTACGTCTTCGACAGGCCGCTGAAGGTGAGGCAGACCAGATCGGGGGCGAGGACCGCCACGCTGTGGTGCTCGGCGTCGTCGTAGAGAATCTGGTCGTAGATCTCGTCGGCGAGGACCATCAGGCCGTGCCTGCGCGCCAGATCGAGGATGCCTTCGAGGACCTCGCGCGGATAGACGGCGCCGGTCGGGTTGTTCGGGTTGATGATCACGACGGCCTTGGTCCGGTCGGTGATCTTCGACGCCATGTCCGCGAGGTCCGGGTTCCAGTCCGAGGCCTCGTCGCAGGTGTAGTGCACGGCCTTGCCGCCCGCGAGGGTCACCACCGCGGTCCACAGCGGATAGTCGGGGGACGGGATCAGCACCTCGTCGCCGTCCTCCAGCAATGCCTGGACGGCCATGGAAATCAGCTCGGAGACGCCGTTGCCGAGGAAGATGTCGTCGACCCCGACATCCGTCAGACCCATGGCCTGGTAGCGCTGCGCCACCGCCCGGCGGGCGGACAGGATGCCGCGTGAATCGCTGTAGCCGTGGGCCTGCGGAAGCATCCGGATCATGTCCTGGACGATCTCCTCCGGCGCCTCGAAGCCGAAGAGCGCGGGATTGCCGGTGTTGAGGCGGAGCACGCTGTGACCCGCCTCCTCCAGGGCGTTGGCGTGCTCGATGACCGGGCCCCGGATCTCGTAACAGACCTTGTCGAGCTTGCTGGACTGCCGGAATTCCATGCGGTGGCCTCCCCGACCTGATTGCGATACTTGGTTTTACCAAGCTCGGGCTTGGAAAGTCCAACAACATGTCTAGACTGCGTCGCATGCCACGTCAGCAACAGTCCGCAACGCGCTCGGCTCGCCGCCGGAGTTACGACCAGTTCTGCGCCACCGCACGCTCCCTCGATTCCGTGGGCGACCGGTGGACCCTGCTGATCGTCCGTGAACTGCTGGCGGGCCCCCGCCGCTACACCGACCTCCACGCCGACCTGCCGGGCGTCAGTACGGATGTCCTCGCCTCCCGGCTCAAGGACATGGAGCAGGGCGGCCTGGTCACCCGCCGCCGGCTTCCGCCACCCGCCGCGGCCTCGGTGTACGAACTGACGGAGCGCGGCCACGGGCTGCTGCCCGTACTTGCCGCGCTCGCCGAGTGGGGTGCGCCCGCGCTCACCGAGCGGCGGCCCACCGATGCGGTGCGGGCACACTGGTTCGCACTTCCGCTGCTGCGCTCGCTGGACGGGGTGACACATGCGGGAGTCGTCGAAGTCCACCTGGACGAGGGTGAGTTCCATGTGTGTGCCGGTGGTGCGATGGCCGGTGCGGCTGTATACGGGGATGGTCCTGCCGCTCACGCCGATGCCCGCATCGCGCTCGACGCCGAGGTCTGTCTGGCGCTCGGGCGGGGTGAGCTGACGTTCGCCGAGGCCGTCAAGGACGGACGTATCGAGGTGTCGGGCGACGGGCCGCTCGCCGCCGAACTTCGCGGCGAGTGACCGCCGGACCGGGAGGGGTTCCGCGGCTCAACTCACGGGTAGCGTGGTGGCGTTCGGGATGTCCTCGGGGATGTCCAGGACGCTTCCGGGACGCCGAGGCAGAGGAGTCGCACGTGAAGGTCGGCAGACAGCAGGGGAGCCGGGGGCGGCTGGTACGGCAGGGGCGACTCGCCAGGGCCCTGGTCATAAGCGGCTGCGTGGCCGCGCTCGGCTTCGTACCGTCGGCGGCCGTCGCCACACCCGGCAGCGGTGTGAGCGGCACGGTGGTCGCGAAGGGCACATCGGTGGGAAAGCTGAAGGTGAAGACCCCGAACGGCCGCACCGATGTGACCTTCCGGACCATCACCGTCGAGCCGGGCGGCTCCACCGGCTGGCACACCCATAGCGGCCAGCTGATCGCCGTCGTCAAGTCCGGGACGCTGACGCGCACTCTGGACGACTGCTCGGTCGAGGTGACGCCCGCGGGCTCGTCCTTCATCGAGCCGTCCGGATCCGCTCACCGCCACATCGGACGCAACCTGGGGACCGAGCCCGTCGTGCTCTGGGTGACCTATCTGCTGCCGGAGGGCAGTGCGCTCTCCGACGACGCCGACGCGGTGGACTGCGACGCGAAGAAGTAGCGAACGACGCCCGCCCACCGCCGGGACCGGCCGTCGGCCGGAGAGCGTCACGGCCGCCATGGGCACCGGCCGGCTGTCATCCGGGGAGAGTCTCGTCCGCCGCCGGCACCGGCCGTCAGTCGGCGAGCGTCTCCCCGTATGCCCCGAAGCCGGAGATCACCAGGCCGTCGCGGAAGATCAGCACCTCGTTCACGCGGCCGCCGATCTGGTTGCGGTAGTCGATCACCAGGGCATGGACGCTCACCCGGACGTCCACCACCTCGAACTTCAGCTCGGGGATGCGCTCCAGGGCCGCCGCCCAGTACGCCCGCAGCGCGTCCTTGCCGTGCACCGTGCCGGATGGATCACCTGTGAACCGCGCCATGACGGGTGAACTGAACGACACATCCTCGTGATAGTGCGTCAGGATTCGTTCCAGATCATGGGAGTTCCAGGCGTCCTGCCACTCGGCGGCGAACGTGCGGGCGAATTCGAGGTCCACGAAGAAGATCGTAGGAGGCGGACTCGCCGGGGACGGAGCGTTTTGAACGACCGGAACGGACGGCCATGAACGGGGAGAACCCGAAGGGCGAGGAGCGCATGGATGATCTCGACCCGGCGCGGCGCGCCGCATTCGCACAGGACCTGCTGCACGTACTCGCTGCCCACTGCCCCGGCTCGCGCGCGGAGCTGAAGGGCTCGCTCGCCCGTGGAACAGCGGATGCGTACAGCGACATCGACATTGCCTGGACGGTGCCCGACGACCGCTTCGCGGTGTGTGTCGTCGGCGCCCGGGGCGTGCTCGAAGCGGTCCGGCCCCTCGACTCCCTGCGTACGGACCCCGAGCTGCAGAACTCCCGCAAGCGGCGTCTGCTCTTCGCCGCGTTCCAGGGGCTTCCGCTCTTCTGGCGCGTGGACCTGGAGATCAGGGCGTCATCGGTCGCCCACCTGGCCGACCACGACCAGGACGACCCTGCGGCGCGCGGTGACGACTGGTCGCGGCCGGCGAGCGCCCTGGCCAATGCGGTCGCCGCCACAAAGGCCGTACTGCGCGGGCAGCCGCAGGCCGCCCAGAGGCTGCTGGAGCGCGGCTTTCGGCGCATCGACGCGCCGGACGGTGTCACCGGACAGTGGCTTGCCGACATCGGCCACCTTGCCCACACGGCCGCAGACCGAGAACCGGGATTGCGTCCGCTCGCCGACCGCGTGGTGCGCCTGGCCGAGAACCACCTGGCGGGGACCGACGAGGAAGAACCTCGGCGGCGGGACGGCCGACGCCGACGCACGAGGCCGGGGCGATGATGGATGCGTGCGATGTGAAGCGATCACCTGGGAGCGGCTGGCCGAGGCCTTCGCCGGGCACGCCGACGGTCTGAAGCCTGCCGACGCCGGCCCCTGGCTGAAGGTCGCCGTCGACGGTGCGCCGGCGGCCCGTACCGGGGAGCTGGCGGGGCTGGTCGCACAGGCGCTGCGGGTCCGGGGGCGTGCGGTGTTCGTCGTGTCCACCCAGGGATTCCTGCGGCCGGCGAGTCTTCGGTACGAGTACGGCAAGGAGGACCCCGACTCGTACTACGACAGCTGGTTCGATACGGGCGCGCTGTGGCGCGAGGTGTTCGGGCCGCTGGAGGCGGGCGGGAGCGGGCGGGTGCTACCCGATCTCTGGGATCCCGAGACGGACCGGGCCACTCGAAGTCCGTATCAACTCCTTCCCGAGGGCGGTGTGCTGGTGGTGCACGGCCCGTTGTTGCTGCGGCACTGGTTCCCGTTCGACCTGAGTGTCCATCTGCGGTTGTCGCCGGGCGCACTGCGGCGGCGTACCGAGGAGAGCGAGCGTTGGACCCTGCCCGCTTTCGCGCGGTACGAGGACGAGGTGGCGCCCGGCGACCGCGCGGATGCGGTCGTACGGGCCGACGATCCGCTGCACCCCGCCTGGACCGGGTGGGGGCAGGGCGGGTAGCAGGCCGGGTTCACCGAGCCGGGTGTGTCATGGACCGGGTCGGCCCCCCACGGTGGTGACCGCTTTCGCCGCCGACCGGCAGCCCGCTTCCACGGCCGAGGCGTCGTCCGCTCCCGACAGGAGCGCCGCGAGAAAGCCGCCGGTGAACGCATCGCCTGCGCCGGTCGAGTCCACGGCGCCCCGTACCTGGACCGCCGGGATGTGCCGGGTCACCGCGCCCGTGACGGCCAGCAGAGCTCCGCCCTCGCCGAGCGTGACGACCACCCGGGGCACCTGAAGGCTCAACTTGGCTGCGGCGTCCGCTGGTTCGGGGAGTCCGGTGAGCAGCCGGGCCTCGTCCGCATTGGGCAGCAGCAGATCCGTGCCCTCCACGGCTGTCAGGAACCGGTCGACGCCCAGCTCGGCGAGAAAGCCGGCCGAAGCAGGGTCGACGCTCACCGGGATCTGCCGTCGCCGGGCCTCCCGCAGAGCGAGCAGGGCCGTTGCCCGGCTCGTCGCGGCGAAGAGAAGGTACCCGGAGAGATGGAGATGGGCGACGTCGTCGAGCATCGACGGTGACCAGTCGTCGGAGGAGAGGCGGAGCACGGCACCGCTGTCGGTGAGGAAGGTGCGCTCGGCGGCGGAATCGACGAGGGCGACGACGGTGGCGGTCGGTACGTCGTCGTCCACGGCCAGCAGGCAACGTACCCCTGCCCGCTGCAGCGCGTCCCGGTGCCAGGCCGCACTGTCGGCGCCGACCCGGGCCAGCAGCCGTACGTCGCGACAGCCCGAACGTGCCGCCCAGCAGGCGACGTTGGCGCCCGCGCCGCCGGGGACGGTGCGGATCCGGGCCGAGGTGTCCGTGCCGTGGATCAGCGCCGTTGCGTGCCGGGCCACGACATCCGTGACCACGTCACCGACGACGAGAAGGCCGCCGTCGGTCATCGGCCGGCCGCCGGGTTCCGGTGCGATGTCGTGTCCTGCGCATTCGGCTGCGCTGCTGTGTCCGGTGCGCTCCGGTGCGCTGCTGTGTCCTGTGCGGCGGCGGCCCATGCGCCGGAGATCCGCGCGGCAAGCGATACGTTTGCGCGTACGGCCGCCAGATTGGCCTCCAGCGAAGCGCCCCCGGTTCCCCGCATCAGCCGGTCCAGCAGGAACGGAGTGACGGCCTGGCCCACGATGCCGTGCTCCCGGCATGCGGAAAGGGCCTCGGTCAGCACGCGGTCGTGGAGTGCGGGATCCAACTGGTCCTCCACGGATACGGGGTTGGCGACGATCAGCGCGGAACCGGGGCCGCCGAGCGCGTCCTGGGCCCGCATCACCTCCGCGACCTCCTCGGGCGTCCGCACCGTCCAGTCGACCGGTTCACCCGAGCTGTTCAGGTAGAAGCCGGGGAAGCGGTCGGTGCCGTACCCGAGCACTCCGACGCCGAGCGTCTCCAGGCGCTGCAGCGTGGCGGGGACGTCCAGGATCGACTTCACCCCCGCGCACACCACGGTGATGCCGGTCCGCGCGAGGAGCCGCAGGTCCGCGGACTCGTCCTGGGTCCGGGTCCACTCCCGGTGTACGCCGCCGAGGCCGCCGGTCGCGAAGACGCGCAGGTCCGCGTGTGCGGCCAGGAACGCCGTCGCGGACACGGTCGTCGCCCCGCTCGCGCCCGCCGCCAGCGCCGGTGCGAGGTCCCGGTGTCCCAGCTTCCGCATCGCCGGGTCCGCGGCGACCCGCTCCAACTGGGCTTTGTCCAGGCCGATGCGGGCCCGTCCGTCCAGTACGGCGATCGTGGCGGGCACGGCGCCCGCGGAACGTACGAGCCCTTCGAGTTCCTCGGCGACCTGCAGATTGCGGGGGCGTGGCAGACCGTGGGCGATGATCGTCGACTCCAGAGCCACGACGGGGCGGTGCGTGGCGAGGGCCGCCTGTACCTCGGTGGAGAAGGCGGGGGTGTAGGAGTGTGCGCTGTGCGATGCATTCAGTGACATGTCCACATCCCTGTCGCGGGCGCATCGGCCTCAAACGTGCGGCCCGGGCACCGGCCGCATCACCCGTCCCCTCCGCTCCCTCCACATGCTCTCCGGGTCCTGGTGCCGAGTCGCCCCGAAGCGGTCGCTAAGGTGACCGGCCATGACCACATTTGATCAAGCTCCTGCCTCGTTCGCCGTGCACATTCCGGACGCCGAACTCGAACCGGAACCGCTCGACCCCGCACAGATCGTCTCGGGCGAGCCCGTGGTGACCGGCAAGGTGCTCTGGGAGTCACCCGACGGCAAGCAGGTGCGCGGAATCTGGCAGATCACGCCCGGCGTGGTCACGGACACGGAGGCCAACGAACTGTTCGTGGTCGTCAGCGGGCGCGCGACCGTGGCGATCGAGGGCGGGGCGGCGTTGGAGATCGGGCCGGGGGACGCCTGCGTACTGCGCGAGGGCGACCGTACGACGTGGACCGTGCACGAGACGCTGCGCAAGGCGTACCACATCAGCCTGTCAACGACCCGGGACTGAGGCCCTCGGGCTTGCTGCTCGGGTCATCGATGGCTTCGATGGGTCCGGCTGCGTCCAGCTCTCACGCGATCAGCGTGAGAGCAGGGGCCGTTGACTCGACCCCGCAGACCCACCCGTACCACCCTCTGTGGGCGATGTTGTGGGACGAGTTGTGGTCCCCGTGCTCAACGAAGCCGCAGGACCGGCAGGCGAAAACGGCCTGGGAGGGCCGGTTGCCGCGTTCGACGTGATGACACTGCGAGCATTCCTGGCTGGTGTAGGCCGGATCGACATACACCACCGGCACGCCGGCCCGCTTGGCCTTGTAGCCGATGAAGGCGCCGAGCTGGGCGAACGGCCAGGAATGGAGCGTGGTGCTCCCCCAAGCTCTCAACTTCGTTCGAGCAGGGAGGTACCCCCTCGGGCTTTCTCAGCCGGGCCCGCCGGATACCGCCCAGGTCCTCCAGGGCGATCCCGCGACCGGTGCGTGCAGCCTCCGCCACGATCCGCTTCGCAATTTTGTGGTTGATGTCCTTGTTACGGCGGGCTTCCCTTCCCGCGTACTTCTTCGCCCTCCGCTTCGCGGACTTCGCGCCCTTCTTCTGCAGCTTGGAACGCAGAGCCCGGTCCTTGGCCCGCCTGCGGTTGATTCGGCGTCCGGAGTATTTGGCCCCGTCACTGGTGGCGGCGATGTTCACGATCCCGAGATCCACGCCGATAAAGGCGACCGGGTGCGCGTTCGGTTCAGCCTCGGGGATCTCGCAGGTCGCGATCAGATACCACTGCCCGCCCTCACACAGCAGGTCGGACTCACCCTGCCGGTGCCGGGCCAAGACCTCCAACTGTTCTGCCATTCCGGTGAAGGCCACGTTCTTCATCCGCCCGCCGATGGTCCAGATCGACACCGTACGCGCCTCGTGCTGCCAGGACAGCATCCGGTCGTCGTACGGCTGGGCTGCCCGGGGCCGGAAGACGACCGGCTTGCCCGAAGCCCGGGTATGACGCCTCGAGCCGGGGTTGCCGTAACGGCCGTTACGAAGGTTCCCGGCCAGGGTGGTGTAGGCGTCGCAGGTCTTCTTGATCGCATGCTGCGCGGCCTGCGCCCCAAGCCCCCACCTGGACTTGATCTCCTGGTAGGTCAGCTTGCGCAGGGGCAGGTTCTTGCGGACGCGCTCGTCGAAGGCCACCTGCGCGGCCCAGGTCGCAGCCTCGTTGTACGCGCTCAGGGTCGCCTCAAGCACCGACGCCTGCGCGGGCGTCGGCAGCAGCTTGACCCGCATCACCAGCTTCACAACCATGGACTCTAGTGCGCCAATCGCACAAACCAGCCGGGCCGGCACACCTACCGCCCGAACCGGCGATCTATCGCCCACGTGTTCGCTTCCGGTGTCCACCGCCTTTCTTGTCCGACTCCGCCGAGCGGCTATGTGGGCACTCCACGCCCGGTAGCGCGACGCTGCGGCGCTCCGCGCCACCCACCAAGGACGCGATTCCTCCCAGGACTGAAGCCCCGGGGTTCCTCGCGAGAATCCGCTGAAGCCTCAGACACCGGGGGTGGGTGCGGCGGGTGCAGTCGCTGCTGGCGCCGTATCCGGGGCTGCTGTTTCGGCGTGTGCCGCGGGTCGGGTGAGCGCTCTGCGCAGTGCCAGCGCCGCCATCGGCAGCAGCAGACATGCTCCGACCGCGTTCAGCCAGCCGTAGCTGGCCCGGGCGACGATCACTCCGGCGATCGCACCGCCGATGCCCGCCGCCGTGTTCATGGTCAGGTCCGACAGACCCTGCACGGCGGCGCGGGCGGGCTGCGGTACGGAGTCGGTGAGCAGCGCCGAACCGGCGACCAGCCCGGCCGACCAGCCGAGCCCGAGCAGGAACAGGCCTGCCGCCGTCTGACCGTGGCTGGGACCCGCGGTGCCGGCCAGCAGAGCGGCGCAGGAGAGCAGCCCGACCGCCAGACCGATCACGGCGAGCCGGCCGAACCGGTCGGACAGCCAGCCCATTACCGGGGAGAACGCGTACATACCCGCGATGTGCCCGCTGATGACCAGGCCGATCAGCTGGAGTCCCGCGCCGTGATGGCCCAGATCGACCGGGGTCATCACCATGATCGAGACCATCGCGGTGTGCGAGACGGCCACCGCCACCAGCGCCAGCCGCGCCATCGGGGACGCCCGGACCGCTGCGACACCGGCACGCAGCGAACGGCCTGCGGAGGACTCGTTGTCCTGCGGCGCCAGCGCCCGCGCGGTGAGCAGCGGGTCCGGCCGCAGCAGCACCCCGACGACCACGGCGGCCAGCAGGAAGATCCCGGCCGCGAAGAAGAACGGGCCCGCCTTCTCCGATATCGCGGTACCGCGGAAGACCTGCCCCACCGGGCCCGCGATGTTCGGCCCAAGAACCGAACCGATCGTCGTGGCCCAGATGACAGTGGAGATCGCCCGGCCGCGCCGGTCGGGCTCGACCAGATCCGCGGCGGCGAACCGGGCCTGCAGATTGGCCGAGGAACCGGCACCGAACCCGGCCATGCCGAGCAGCAGCAGCGGGAAGCTCTCCACGACGGTGGCCAGCACCACGAGCCCCGCGCCGAGTGCACCGATCAGATACGCCAGAACGAGACCGGGGCGTCGGCCGCGCGAGGTCATCAGCGCGGCCAGCGGCAGCGAGAGCAGCGCGGTACCCGTCACCGACGCGGTCGGGGCCAGACCGGACAGCGCCTCGGAGCCGCTCACCTCCGTGGCCAGGACCGGGGCCAGAGCGATACCGATGGGCACACCGAGGCCGCCGAGTATCTGGCTGGCTATGAGCACCGCGGACGTTCTGCGCCGCAATCCGGGCAGCTCGGCCGCAGTCACCCGGCCGGCGGGGTGGCCGGGCCCGGCGGGGGTGTCAGGTGCATCGGGGGTGTTGGTCACTGGCGCAGTGTGCCAGCCCGTACACAAGGTACGAAACCGGGTTCCGTCAGGACACGGACCGCACACGGACCCGGTGCCCCGGTGCGGGGAGTCGGGTCTCCACGACGGACTCAGAACAGTGGCTGGGGCAGTACGCCCTCCAGAGCCAGCAGCTTCCGCTTGGTTTCGAGGCCACCGCCGAACCCGCCGAGTCCGCCGTCGCTCTCCACCACCCGATGGCACGGCACCACCACCGGCAGCGGATTGGACCCCATGGCAGCCCCGACCGCCTGAGCCGCCCCCGGCTGCTCCACGCGCTCGGCGAGGTCCCCGTATCCGACGACCGCCCCGTACGGCACCCCGGCCGCCAGCTCGCGGAGCACCTGGCGGTTGAAGCCGGAGGTCAGCGACCAGTCCAGGTCGAGCGAGAACTCCCGCAACGAGCCCGCGAAATACGCCGCGAGCTGGCGTATCGGCTCGGCGAGCCGTGCGGAGCCGGGACTCTCCACCGGCTCCGTACCGAGTCGCGACCGCAACTGCCCGACCGCCTTCTCCCGCACCTCGGGACGGGCGTGGAAGACCACGCTCACCAGTCCCGCGTCGGTCGCGGCAAGCAGCAGCGGGCCGATGCCGCTCTCGACGACGGCCCACTCGACAACCCCGTTGCTGTTCATGGGAACCACCGTACGACCGGCCACTGACAACGGGCCGCGGCGACGGGGCGCCCGAGCTGTCAGCCCGTGGCCTCGCGCACCACATCGGGGGTGTTGGTGATGATCCCGTCGACGCCGAAGCCCGCCACCTTCGCCGCGGTCGCCGCGTCGTTGACCGTCCAGGCGTTGACCCGGAGCTTCTTGCCGTGTGCGCCCTTCAGCGCATGCACCGCCGTCACGTAGTCGGCGGAGATCGACGTGTACGAGGGGTTGATCTGGTCGGTGAACGCTGCGTACGAGGGCAGATCGGCCACTGCGGGGGTGCCGAGGAAGCCGGTCGTGACGTCCGGACGCTGCTGGTGCACCTTCTTCACACTGTCCGCGCCGAAGCTCTGGATGACGAGTCTGTTCTTGACGTGGTTGCCGTCGAGCCACCCCTTCTGGCTCAGCACCCGCAGGGTCTCCTTCTCGATGCCCGGGTAGATCTCCGGGCTCTTGATCTCCAGCAGCAGCTTCTGGTGGTTTCGCTCGATCCGGTCCAGGTACTGCTTGAGGGTCGGCACCCGGGTTCCGGCGAACTGCGGACCGAACCAGCTGCCCGCATCCAGCCGGGCGATCTCGGCGGCCGTGAAGTCCTTGACCGCCCACGGGGCACGGTCCGGGAAGACCTCCTCGACGTCGGTGGTCCGCTTCAGGTCGGTGTCGTGCACGACCACCAGCACACCGTCCTTGGTGAACTGGACGTCGTTCTCCACCCAGTCGAAGCCAAGTGCGTCGGCCTTGTCGACGGCGGCCAGGGTGTTCTCCGGCGCATAGGCCGAAGCGCCCCGGTGGGCGAAGACGACCGGGGCGCCCGGCTTCGCGTCCGCGGTCCGCGCGCTCACGGTCCGGATGCTCGTGCTTGTGCTCGTGTGCCCGACCGTGGCCGTGCCCCTGCCCGTGGTCTGTGTATCGGCGGTCGACATCAGCAATGCGCCGGCACCCATGAAGGCGGCGGCAGCGACGGCGGCGGTTGCGGTGCGTGCGTACACGTGTACTCCTTGCGTCAGAGTTACGGACGGGCCGAGAGTGGCAGCCGCCCTCCAACGAGGGACAGGCGAAGGATGGCCACAACGTGAACGCCGCTCTTGAGACCGGGTCACGGGCCGATTTCCATCTCGATAAAATGCAGCCCTTCTGTTTGTCTGCCGAGCCTCGCGTCTTAGGGTCACCCCCGAACCCGGGCTTCCGCGAAGGGCGTACGAGCATGCAGGGCACGATCGACGGTTTCAGCTACGGAGCGGTGACGCCAGTCGCGGCCTTCCTCATGGCCTGCCTCGGTGCGGCCCTCGGGCTGCGCTGTACGACCCGTTCGCTGCGCACCGAGCGTTCCTTCAAAGCCGGCTGGCTGGCCCTCGGCGCGACCTCCATAGGGTCCGGGATCTGGACGATGCACTTCATCGCGATGATCGGCTTCTCCGTCGAAGGGGTGACCATCAGCTACGACAAGCCGATCACCTTCGCCAGCCTCGCCGTCGCGATCGGCATGGTCGCCATCGGCATCTTCATCGTCGGGTACCGGGGCGCCACCCGTATGGCAATGGTGACGGGCGGCACCATCACCGGGCTGGGTGTGGCCACCATGCACTACTTGGGCATGGCCGGAATGCGTCTTGAGGGACAGTTCGAGTACGAAACGTTCACCGTGGCCCTCTCCGTCGTCATAGCCGTGGTGGCCGCCACGACCGCACTCTGGGCGGCCGTCTCCATCCATGGTTTCCTGCCCAGCCTCGGCGCCAGCGTCGTGATGGGCGTCGCGGTGAGCGGCATGCACTACACGGGCATGGCCGCGCTGAACGTCCATCTGCACCCCGGCGCCCTCGCCGACCCGGCTTCGGCTGACGGGTGGACCGCCCCTCTCCTGCCACTGTTGATCGGCCCCGGCTGCTTCCTGCTCCTTGCCGCGGTGGTCGTGATGTTCGACCCCCTGATGGTGATGGGCACTCCGGACTGGGACGATCCCAGGTCCATGAACGGGGCCGGACGGCCCCCCGGAATCCCGGCCCAGCGGCAGGTCCCGCGGTTCGGAACACATGCCGACCCGGCGTCGTTCCACTCCCGGCCGCGCGATCCCGCGCCGCCGGGAGAATGGTGACCTCGGCCCGGCACTGCGGCTGACCCGGCCCGGTTGTCAGCGGTGGGTCGTACGGTGGTTGCATGCGGCCCGTTTCGAAGATCGAACGTTCGGTGGCGCCTTTCGAGGTCGTCAGTCCCTACCAGCCCAGCGGCGACCAGCCCGCGGCCATCGCCGAGCTGGAGCGGCGCATCCGTGCGGATGAGAAGGATGTCGTCCTGCTCGGCGCGACCGGCACCGGCAAGTCGGCGACCACCGCCTGGATGATCGAGAAACTGCAGCGCCCCACCCTCGTGATGGCGCCGAACAAAACGCTCGCGGCCCAGCTGGCGAACGAGTTCCGCGAGCTGCTGCCCAACAACGCCGTCGAGTACTTCGTCTCGTACTACGACTACTACCAGCCCGAGGCGTACGTCCCGCAGTCGGACACCTACATCGAGAAGGACTCCTCGATCAACGAGGAGGTCGAGCGACTGCGCCACTCCGCGACGAATTCGCTGCTCACCCGGCGCGATGTCGTCGTGGTCGCCTCCGTCTCCTGCATCTACGGCCTCGGTACGCCCCAGGAGTACGTGGACCGGATGGTCCAGCTCAAGGTCGGCGACGAGATCGACCGCGACCAGCTGCTGCGCCGCTTCGTCGAGATCCAGTACAGCCGCAACGACCTGGCGTTCACCCGCGGCACCTTCCGCGTCCGCGGCGACACCATCGAGATCTTCCCGGTCTACGAGGAGCTCGCCGTCCGAATCGAGATGTTCGGCGACGAGATCGAGGCGCTCTCCACCCTCCACCCGCTCACCGGCGAGGTCATCAGCGAGGACCAGTCCCTCCACGTCTTTCCGGCCAGCCACTACGTCGCAGGCCCCGAGCGCATGGAGAAGGCGGTCAACGGCATCGAGCAGGAGCTGGAACAGCGCCTCGCCGAGCTGGAGAAGCAGGGCAAGATGCTGGAGGCCCAGCGGCTGCGGATGCGCACCACGTACGACATCGAGATGCTCCGGCAGATCGGCACCTGCTCCGGCGTCGAGAACTACTCGATGCACTTCGACGGCCGCTCACCCGGCACCGCCCCCAACACCCTCCTCGACTACTTCCCCGAGGACTTCCTTCTCGTCCTCGACGAGTCGCATGTCACCGTGCCGCAGATCGGTGCCATGTACGAGGGCGACGCCTCCCGCAAGCGGACCCTCGTCGACCACGGATTCCGGCTCCCCTCCGCGCTCGACAACCGCCCGCTGAAGTGGGAGGAGTTCCTGAGCCGGATCAACCAGACCGTCTATCTCTCCGCCACACCCGGGAAGTACGAGCTCTCCAGGGGCGACGGCTTCGTGGAGCAGATCATCCGCCCCACCGGCCTCGTCGACCCGGAGGTCGTCGTCAAGCCCACCGAGGGCCAGATCGACGACCTGGTGCACGAGATCCGCACGCGCGCCGAGAAGGACGAGCGGGTCCTGGTCACCACCCTCACCAAGAAGATGGCCGAGGACCTCACCGACTACTTCCTGGAGCTCGGCATCCAGGTCCGCTATCTGCACAGCGACGTCGACACCCTGCGCCGCATCGAGCTGCTGCGCGAGCTGCGCTCCGGTGAGTACGACGTCCTGGTCGGCATCAACCTCCTGCGCGAAGGCCTCGACCTGCCCGAGGTGTCACTGGTCGCCATCCTCGACGCGGACAAGCAGGGCTTCCTGCGCTCGGGGACGTCCCTGATCCAGACCATCGGGCGCGCCGCCCGTAACGTGTCGGGGCAGGTCCATATGTACGCGGACAAGATCACCCCGGCGATGGCGCAGGCCATCGACGAGACCAATCGCCGTCGCGAGAAGCAGATCGCCTACAACACCGAGCGCGGCCTCGACCCGCAGCCGCTGCGCAAGAAGATCAACGACATCGTTGCGACGATCGCCCGCGAGGAGGTCGACACCGAGCAGCTGCTCGGCACCGGCTACCGCCAGACGAAGGGTGCCAAGGCTCCCGTTCCCGCGCTGGGCGTCAAGACGGCAGGCTCCAAGAGGGCCGGGGGCACCGGCGCGGTGGTCACCGACCGGCCCGCCACCGAACTGGCCGGAATCATCGAGGAGATGACCGACCGGATGCGGGCAGCCGCCGCCGACCTGCAGTTCGAGGTGGCGGCCCGACTGCGCGACGAGGTCGGTGAGTTGAAGAAGGAGTTGCGTCAGATGCGGGAGGCGGGCCTCGCCTGACCCCGTCGCACCTGGTGTGTGTTGCAGGACCGACACAAAAACGCCCCACGCGGCCACGCGCTCGGTGTGACTGCGTAGGGTGCTGGAAAACCGCGCACGGACGGTTGCGGGGCAAGCGGAGAGGGGACAGCGCGTGACGGTCAATATGACCAAGGGGCAGGCCATCAGCCTGCAGAAGAGCGACGGGGGGACCCTGACCGCGGTACGGATGGGGCTCGGCTGGCAGGCGGCGCCGCGCCGCGGTCTGTTCGGTTCACGTACGAGGGAGATCGACCTCGACGCTTCGGCGGTGCTGTTCGCCGACAAGCAGCCGGTCGATGTGGTCTTCTTCCGTCACCTCGTCAGTGACGACGGCTCGGTCAAGCACACCGGGGACAACCTGGTCGGCGGCGCCGGTTCGGGCGGCGACGACGAGGCGGTCCTCGTCGATCTGCAGCGGGTGCCGGTCCACATCGACCAGATCGTCTTCACGGTGAACTCCTTCACCGGCCAGACGTTCCAGGAGGTGCGACACGCCTTCTGCCGCATCGTCGACGAGACCAACGGCCAGGAACTCGCCCGCTACACGCTGGACGGAGGCGGGCAGTACACGGCCCAGATCATGGCGAAGGTGCACCGTTCGGGGAACGGGTGGCAGATGACCGCCCTCGGCAACCCGGCCAACGGCCGCACCTTCCAGGACCTGATGCCGGCGATCCTGCCGCACCTGTAGGCACGGCCGGACCAGCCGGTCGACATCGGTACGCGCAGCTCCCGGAGGCATCGGCCGCCGGGAGCTGCACCACATCGCGCCGCACCGCACGACACCGCACCACGCAGCGGCAACTCATCGAGGGGACAGGGCAATGACGGCCGAGCTGGTCCGGGGGCAGAACCACACCTTGCCCCAGACCCGTCTGGAGATCCGGGTATCGGCCGGCACGCCCGTCGTGGCCGGTGCCACGCTCGGCGACGAGGACGGCACCGTGCACGGCACCGAGTGGGTCGCCCACCCGGGATCGCCACAGCTGCCCGGGCTCGAGGTGTCCGGACAGGCCGCCGCCGAACACCGGCTCGCCGTGGACCTCGACGCCCTGCCGCTTTCGGTGCACCGGCTCACCGTGCTGCTGGCCCTGCCCACGGGCGTCGGCGGACCGGTCCGGTTCGGCGCGGTCGCCTCACCGTTCGTCGCCGTCACCGGGCTCGAAGGCAGCGAGATCGCCACCTTCACCCTCACCGGCCTGGACACCGAGTCCGCCGTCACCGCCCTGGAGCTCTACCGCCGCCAGGGTGCCTGGAAGGTCCGCGCCGTCGGTCAGGGCTACGCGGGCGGCCTCGCCGCCATGCTCGCCGACCAGGGCCTGACGCAGGCGGCCGAGCTGGCCCACTCGATCCAGGACGCCGTCGCGCGCGCGATGGCCCGCTCGGTCGCACCGCCCCCGCCGCGCACCCCGGACGGTGACCGGGTCGGTCACGGCACGGGCCCCGTACCGCCCTCGGACGGCCGACGGCCTCCCGTCGCACCGCCGACGGCCACCCAGCCCCCCGAGCCGCTCGCCGAGCCCACCACCCCGCCGTCCGCGGCCACGACCGGCGGCCCCATCAACTACGCGCACCCGCGCCGCCAGGCATCCGCACCCCCGCCGCCCCCTCCCACCGCCCCGCCCGCCGAGCCGGGCCACGCCGCCCGGCCCGTCGCCGGGGACGCGACCGGCTGGTCCATGGAGGAGCGCCTCTACAACCAGATATGGGGCATGTTCGAGGACCTGACCCGCACCACCGCCGCGTACCGCAGCGCCGTCGAGTTCGCGGAGTCCCGCATGGACCAGGAGCTCGACCGGACCCTGTCCGACCCGCGCAACCGGATCGGCGGCGCCGGCGACCGGGCCCGCGAACAGGCCCGTGCCAAGCGCGACGAGCTGACCGCCCGGGCCCGCGAGGTCCTCGATCGCGACCTCGCCCAGCTCGCCGCCGAGTCCGCCGTCGTGGAACCCGCGCTCCCCGCCGCGTACGCGGGATGGGACAACCCCGTCTGGCACGCCTACCGCGTCCCGATGGAGATCCCGATGGCGCTGCGCATCGGCGACCTCCATCTGCCCGAGAGCCCCGACCTGCGAATCCCGCTACTGGTCCGGCTCCCTCTGGAGCGCGGGATATGGGTCGACAGCGGCCGTACGGCCTCCGAGGCCGCAGCCCTGATGGACACCGCCCAACTGCGCCGCCTGGCCATGGAGAACGCGGTCGCGCACGCGGCCCGGCTGCTGGCCGTCTATCCGGCCGACGAGTTCTCCGTCCATGTCATCGACCCCGCGGGCTCGGCGGCCGAAGCGCTCGCCCCCCTGGTCGATTCCGGGGCCCTCGCCGGGCCGCCCGCCGCCGGAGCCGGGGGAGTGGCCTCGGTCCTCGCGCAGCTCACCCGGCGCGTCGACCTGGTGCAGATGGCGATCCGGGCCGGCGCCGCCGATTCGCTTCCGCCGGACCTCGACACAGGCGAACAGTTGCTGATCGTCAACGACTTCCCGCACGGCTTCGACGATCGGGCCGTCACCCAGCTGCGCTACCTCGCAGACGAGGGGCCCTCGGTCGGCGTCCATCTGCTGATGGTCGCGGACCGCGAGGACGCCGGCGCGTACGGGCCGGTGCTCGACCCGCTGTGGCGCTCGCTGCTCCGGATCACCCCGGTCGCCGACGACCACCTGGCCGATCCCTGGGTGGGCCACGCCTGGACGTACGAGCCGCTGAGGATGCCGCCCGGCAGCCGGGTCCTTGAGCAGGTGCTCGCCAGGGTGGCCGCGGCCCGCCACCCCCGGCGCCCCTGAGACCTGGAGCGGAAGCGACTACGTATTAGCACCCCTGACCTGCTCTTTTGAAAGATTTTTACCCTTCCCTTTACCTTTCCTTGGTGTTCCCTGTATTGTTCTTTGGGCGGAGGGGAGTACTCCCATACGCGGCGTGCCCGTCAGTACGGACTGTGACCGGTCCCGGGGCGCCGGCCCGTGGTGCGCAGCCCGTGCGCCAGGGTGGAAGAGACCTCCGGCAGCGACGACGCTGATCAGTAGCCGTAGCGAACTGCCGGAGGCGCAGTGGACGTTTCATGGACCCTCTGGGTGCTGACCATTCTTGGTCTGTCAGCCCTTATTGCCGTCGACTTCTTCATCGGGCGCAAACCCCATGACGTGACGACCAAGGAAGCCGGAATCTGGACGATCATCTGGATCGCGCTGGCCGCGCTCTTCGGACTCGGCCTGCTGGTCTTCGGTGAGAGCCAGGCGTCGGGCGAGTTCTTCGCCGGCTTCATCACCGAGAAGTCGCTCAGTGTCGACAACCTCTTCGTCTTCGTCCTGATCATGGCGAAGTTCTCGGTTCCCTCCCATCTCCAGCAACGGGTGCTGCTCGTCGGTGTGCTGATCGCACTGGTGCTGCGAGCGATCTTCATCGCTGCCGGTGCCGCCGTCATCGCCAACTTCTCCTGGGTCTTCTACATCTTCGGCGCGTTCCTGATCTACACCGCCTGGAAGCTCATCCAGGAGGCGCGGGCCGACGAGGAAGAGGAGGAGTTCGAGGAGAACCGACTCCTCAAGACGATCGAGCGCCGCTTCGGGGTCGCCGACCGGTACCACGGCACCAAGCTCTTCATCCGTAACAACGGCAAGCGCGTCCTGACGCCGCTGATGGTCGTCATGCTCGCCATCGGCACCACCGATGTGCTGTTCGCCCTGGATTCCATCCCCGCGATCTTCGGCCTGACCCAGGACCCGTACATCGTCTTCACCGCCAACGCCTTCGCCCTGATGGGGCTGCGGCAGCTGTACTTCCTGATCGGCGGGCTGCTGAAGAAGCTGGTCCACCTCAGCTACGGCCTCTCGGTCATCCTCGGCTTCATCGGCGTGAAGCTGGTGCTGCACGCACTGCACGAGTCCGGAGTGCACGTCCCCGAGATCTCCATCCCGGTCTCACTCGGCGTCATCTGCGGCGTGCTGGTGATCACCACGATCACCAGTCTCATCGCCAACAAGAAGCAGGAGCAGGCCGAGGCGGCCGCGGAAGCGGACAGGGCCACGGACAAGGGCTCCAGCATCGACGCCTGACCGCGGCGGACGGCCCGGCGGCCGTCCGGCCGGGCAGGAGCCGGCACCGGCCGGGGCGAGCAACTGTCCGTTGCCCGCCCCGGCCGGTGTCTGTACGGGTGGAGAGCGCCCCTGCGGCTGCCGTCACCAGCCGCGGGCGCGCCACTGCGGCAGCTGCGGACGCTCGTCGCCGAGGGTGGTGTCGTGACCGTGGCCCGGATAGACCCAGGTCTCGTCGGGCAACTGGTCGAAGAGCTTGGTCTCCACATCGTGGAGCAGGCTCGCGAAGGCCTCGGGATCCTTGTGCGTATTGCCGACCCCGCCCGGGAAGAGGCAGTCCCCGGTGAACAGATGCGGGGCGCCGTGCGGGTCGTCGTAGATCAGTGCGATGGAGCCCGGGGTGTGACCGACGAGGTGGCGGGCGGTCAGGGCGACCCGGCCCACCTGGATCGTGCCGTTGTCGTCGACCAGGACATCGGTCGGGACCGGGATTCCCTCGGCGTCGTACCGCCCGGCGTACGTACGCGCGCCGGTGGCCGCCACCACCTCGCCGAGCGCCTGCCAGTGGTCGCCGTGCCGATGGGTGGTGACGACGGAGGTGATGCCGTCGTCACCGATCAGCTGCAGCAGGGTCCCGGCCTCGTTGGCCGCGTCGATCAGGAGCTGCTCGCCGGTGGCCCGGCAGCGCAGCAGATAGGCGTTGTTGTTCATCGGGCCGACGGCGACCTTGGAGATCATCAGATCCGTCAACTCGTGTACATCCGCACGCCCGCCGACCTTGACCGTTCCGCTGTACGTCATACGTCTCAGCCTATAGCGGGGGCAGCGCGGGAAGGGGGCCGCCTTCGACGGTCAGTGCCGAGCCGTCACGGCGTCCGCAGAGCCAGCCGAGCAGCTCGGGGGCCGTACCGCGGACCGTGACAGGACCGCCTTCCGCGCCGCCGCCCGTCGTCCAGGTCCGGCCCTTGTCGTCGGCCGCGCCCGTGGACACGACATCGGGGTGCCCGCCGAACCGCTCGGCGAGGAAGTCGATCTCCCGTGTGACGAACTCGTCCGGGAGATCCTCCAGCTCGTAGCCGATGCCCAGGTCGACATGGTGCAGCTCGACCTCGACGCGGCGGCGGAAGGGGATCCGGGAGGCCGAGTCGGTCACGCCGTTGCGCATCGTGACCGTGCGGGACCAGTCAGCCGGAGCCGAGGCGGCGGCCACGAAACGGGCCGCGCTCTCGGCCAGGTCGGCCAGCTGCTCGGCCTTCGGCCGGGTTGCGTCGCGCTCGATGTCGCGGTCGCGGGTTTCGCTGTCTGCGTACATCGGCCGGCCCTGGAGAACATTTACGAGCGCGTCGGCGTTACGAGAGAGGTGCGCAACGACATGGCCGCGGCTCCAGCCCGGCAATCGCGACGGCTCGGCGAGTGCGGAGTCGTCCAATTTCCTGGTGGCGCTGAGCAGCCGATCAGTCGCTTCACGTACGGCGTCCAGGTCGTGAGCATGATCAATCATGAGGCTGAGCCTAGCCCCGCCACTCATTCGGGTGAAGGAGTCTGCGGCCGTCCGTAAATCGAATGCGCGTGCTATACGCTCGGAGTCGAAAGCTTCGTACATCGCTGTGGCGCCCCCCATACCCTGGGACAGGGGCTCAGTTCCCCCACTTCTCTCCAGAAAGGTGCGGACCGGCGTGGCCGACCGTCTCATCGTCCGTGGCGCTCGCGAGCACAACCTCAAGAACGTCTCGCTCGACCTCCCCCGCGACTCCCTCATCGTCTTCACCGGGCTTTCCGGGTCGGGCAAGTCGTCTCTCGCGTTCGACACGATTTTCGCCGAGGGGCAGCGACGCTACGTGGAGTCCCTCTCCTCATACGCCCGCCAGTTCCTCGGCCAGATGGACAAGCCGGACGTCGACTTCATCGAGGGCCTCTCGCCCGCCGTCTCCATCGACCAGAAGTCGACCTCGCGCAATCCGCGCTCGACGGTCGGCACCATCACGGAGGTCTACGACTACCTCAGGCTGCTCTTCGCCCGGATCGGCAAGCCGCACTGCCCCGAGTGCGGCCGTCCCATCTCGCGCCAGTCGCCGCAGGCCATCGTCGACAAGGTGCTCGGTCTTCCCGAGGGCAGCCGTTTCCAGGTGCTCTCGCCGCTGGTGCGTGAGCGCAAGGGCGAGTTCGTCGACCTCTTCGCCGATCTGCAGACCAAGGGCTACAGCAGGGCCCGGGTCGACGGCGAGACCATCCAGCTCTCCGAGCCGCCCAAGCTGAAGAAGCAGGAGAAGCACACCATCGAGGTGGTCATCGACCGCCTCACGGTGAAGGACAGCGCCAAGCGCCGGCTGACCGACTCGGTCGAGACCGCGCTCGGACTCTCCGGCGGCATGGTCGTGCTCGACTTCGTCGACCTCCCCGAGGACGACCCCGAGCGTGAGCGGATGTACTCCGAGCACCTCTACTGCCCGTACGACGACCTCTCTTTCGAGGAGCTGGAGCCGCGCTCCTTCTCCTTCAACTCGCCCTTCGGTGCCTGCCCCGACTGCACGGGTATCGGTACGCGGATGGAGGTCGACCCCGAGCTGATCGTCCCCGACGAGGAGAAGTCGCTCGACGAGGGCGCGATCCACCCCTGGTCGCACGGCCACACCAAGGAGTACTTCGGGCGGCTGATCGGTGCGCTCGCCACGGCCCTCGGATTCCGTACGGACATCCCGTGGGCCGGGCTGCCGCAGCGCGCCAAGAAGGCCCTGCTCCACGGCCACAAGATCCAGACCGAGGTCCGCTACCGCAACCGCTACGGCCGCGAGCGCGCCTACACCACCCCCGCCTTCGAGGGCGCGGTGCAGTTCGTCAAGCGGCGGCACTCGGAGGCCGAGAGCGACTCCAGCCGGGAGCGCTTCGAGGGCTATATGCGAGAGGTGCCCTGCCCGACCTGTGAGGGCACCAGGCTCAAGCCGATCGTCCTCGCGGTCACGGTGATGGAGAAGTCCATTGCCGAGGTCTCCGCGATGTCGATCAGCGAGTGCGCCGAATTCCTCGGCCGGATGAAGCTGAACGCCCGCGACAAGAAGATCGCCGAACGGGTGCTGAAGGAGGTCAACGAGCGGCTGAGGTTCCTGGTCGACGTCGGCCTCGACTACCTCTCGCTGAACCGCGCGGCAGGCACTCTGTCCGGCGGCGAGGCCCAGCGCATCCGGCTCGCCACACAGATCGGCTCCGGCCTGGTCGGCGTGCTGTACGTGCTGGACGAGCCGTCCATCGGTCTGCACCAGCGGGACAACCACCGGCTGATCGAGACCCTGGTCCGGCTTCGCGACATGGGCAACACGCTCATCGTCGTCGAGCACGACGAGGACACCATCAAGGTGGCCGACTGGGTCGTCGACATCGGCCCCGGCGCCGGTGAGCACGGCGGCAAGGTGGTCCACTCCGGATCGCTCAAGGAGCTGCTGGGCAACGGCGAGTCGATCACCGGGCAGTATCTGACCGGCAAGAAGTCGATCGCGATGCCCGACATCCGGCGCCCCGTCGACCCGTCACGCAGGCTCACGGTGCACGGTGCCCGGGAGAACAACCTCCAGGACATCGACGTCTCCTTCCCGCTCGGCGTGCTCACGGCCGTCACGGGTGTCTCGGGTTCCGGAAAGTCGACGCTGGTCAACGACATCCTCTACACCCACCTGGCACGCGAGCTGAACGGCGCCAAGTCGGTGCCCGGCCGCCACACCCGGGTCGACGGGGACGACCAGGTCGACAAGGTGGTGCACGTCGACCAGTCACCCATCGGCCGTACGCCCCGGTCCAACCCGGCCACGTACACCGGCGTCTTCGACCATGTCCGCAAGCTGTTCGCGGAGACGATGGAGGCGAAGGTGCGCGGCTATCTGCCGGGCCGCTTCTCCTTCAACGTCAAGGGCGGCCGCTGCGAGAACTGCTCCGGCGACGGCACCATCAAGATCGAGATGAACTTCCTGCCGGATGTGTACGTCCCGTGCGAGGTCTGCCACGGAGCGCGCTACAACCGGGAGACCCTGGAGGTTCACTACAAGGGCAAGTCCATCGCCGAGGTGCTGGACATGCCGATCGAGGAGGGCCTGGAGTTCTTCGAGGCCGTTCCGACGATCGCCCGTCACCTCCGCACGCTCCACGAGGTCGGCCTCGGATACGTCAGGCTCGGCCAGTCCGCGCCGACGCTCTCCGGCGGCGAGGCGCAGCGTGTGAAGCTTGCGAGCGAGCTGCAGAAGCGCTCCACCGGCCGCACGGTCTACGTCCTGGACGAGCCGACCACGGGTCTGCACTTCGAGGACATCAGCAAGCTCATCAAGGTGCTCTCCGGGCTGGTCGACAAGGGCAACTCGGTGATCGTCATCGAGCACAACCTCGATGTGGTCAAGACCGCGGACTGGGTCATCGACATGGGCCCCGAAGGGGGCAACGGGGGCGGTCTGGTCGTCGCCGAGGGAACCCCGGAGCAGGTCGCCGGGGTTCCGGCCAGCCACACCGGCAAGTTCCTCCAGGGCATCCTGGACCCGGACCGGGTGAGCGAAGCCTCGGTGCCCGCGGCACGTAAGCCCGTGCGGAAGGTGACCGCCACGAAGAAGGCGGTCGCCGCGAAGTCGGCCCCGGTCAGGAAGACGGCCACGGCCAGGACGAGTGCGGGCCAGGTCGCCAAGTCCGCTACGGCCAAGGGCACCAAGACGGCTGAGGCGAAGAAGCCCGCGGCGAAGAAGGCGACCCGCGCGCGCAAGGCCTGAGCGCCGAAGCGGCGGCCCCCGGAAACCGGAGGCCGCCGCTTCTGTCGGTACGGCGCGCCTCTCGCCACAGGCCCCCGGTACGGCAGCGCGCCCACCCGAGCTCGGTGAGGCCTGCGCCGCCCCCACCCCCCACCCCCACCCCCGCGCCCGCACGTCCCCAGGTACCCCGGTCCGACCGCTCGTCCCAGGAGCGGCCCGGTCCGCCCGTGCGCCCCTGCTCCTACGCCCACGTGCCTCCTGTCCAACCGGCACTGGCCCCCTGACCAGGGACAACCGGACTTGGGTGGCCCGGCCACCGACCCCCCGATCTCCGCCGGTATCGTCGGTTCTGTCACCGATGGCTCTGATGCCCCCGGGTACCCCTGGTGCTTCCGGGGCCTCAGCTGCCCCGGTAACCCCTCTGCACCCTTACCTCTGACCAGTGGAGACCGCATGCCCGGCCAGCCCGCCGCCCGCCGTACCGTGCTGAAGGGTGCCGCTCTCGCCGGCGCTGCCGGGCTGGGAGTGGCCGCCTGCTCGACCGAATCGAAGCTCGGTCATGCCGAGACGCCGACGCCGACCGCCCCCGTCCAGCTCGGCGCGGCGGAAGAGATTCCGGTCGGCGGATCCAAGCTCTACCGCGACCAGCGGGTCATCGTCACGTGCCCGGCCAAGGGCCAGTACAAGGCGTTCAGCGCCCAGTGCACCCACGCGGGCTGCCTGCTGGACAAGGTCGAGGACAACGTGGGGAACTGCCCCTGCCACGGCAGCCGCTTCGATACGACGACCGGCAAGGCCATGCACGGCCCGGCGACCGCGCCGCTGCCCTCGGTCCCGGTCAGGATCGAGGGCGGAAAGCTCGTCGCGGGCCCCGAGGCCTGACGCCCTGCCGGGGACGGACTCACTCCCAGTCCCAGTCGATGCCGACCAGGCCGGGCCGTACCCCCTGCTCCACCAGGTGAACGGTCCGGTGCCGGCCGGTGAGCGTGAGATCCGCACGGGCGCCGTGCGGCGCGCCCGTCGCCGGGCTGGACTGCCTCGCCACCACGGCCGTCTCCTCGGACGGCCAGAAGGCGTCCCTGTGGACCCTTCCGAAGGAAGGGAAGGACGGCGGCTGGCAGGTGGTGAACATCGCCACCGGCGACGACGAGACACGGTACGCCGCCGGGGGCGCCCACAAGCTCCCCGGCGGGACGGTCTTCCGCGAGCCGCAGATCGACGCCTGGTACGTCCCGAAGGGGGCCGAGGTGCTCCCGCTGGACCAGGACGCGGTCCGTGCGGTCGGCGTCCGCGGCACCACACTCGTCGCCTACCGCGCCCGGGTACGGGAGACCTACGGCAACAAGCTCCCCGGCTCCGGTTACGACCGCTCCGGCAAGGCGGGGGCTACGCACCGTCCGCCACTGCTTCCGGCCCCCGGGAAGGCGCCGACGCACCCCACCGGGTGGCTGCCGCGGGCACGGCTTCCGACACGGCCCTGATCGCCACGTCGGCCGCCGCCGGAGCGGGTGCCCTCGCCGTGCTCGCCCTCGGTGGCATCACGGCACTGCGCAACCGCCGCCACCGGGAAACCCCGTGACCGGAAACGGCACCCGCTGACCCCGTGCTCCGGGCGTGCTCCCTCAACCCGCGCCCCGGAGCACGGCACCACTGCAGAGCAGGCCGCACTGTCACTGCCCGCAAGTAGGGTGGGACGCATGGCAGACCCCTCCAGCTACCGCCCCAAGCCGGGACAGATCCCCGACTCCCCGGGGGTCTACAAATTCCGCGACGAACACCGCCGGGTGATCTACGTCGGAAAGGCCAAGAACCTGCGCCAGCGCCTGGCCAATTACTTCCAGGACCTGGCCGCGCTCCACCCGCGTACGCGCACGATGGTCACCACGGCCGCCTCGGTGGAGTGGACCGTCGTCTCCACGGAGGTCGAGGCGCTCCAGCTGGAGTACTCCTGGATCAAGGAGTTCGACCCCCGGTTCAACGTCAAGTACCGCGACGACAAGAGCTATCCGTATCTCGCGGTCACGCTCAACGAGGAATTCCCGCGCGTCCAGGTCATGCGCGGAGCCAAGAAGAAGGGCGTGCGCTACTTCGGTCCGTACGGGCATGCCTGGGCGATCCGCGAGACGGTCGACCTGATGCTCCGGGTCTTTCCGGTGCGTACGTGTTCCGCCGGAGTCTTCAAGAACGCCGCCAGGACCGGCCGCCCGTGCCTCCTCGGCTACATCGGCAAGTGCTCGGCCCCCTGCGTCGGCCGGGTCACCCCCGGGGAACACCGCGAACTGGCGGGCGACTTCTGCGACTTCATGGCCGGCCGCACCGGCACGTACATCCGCCGCATGGAGAAGGACATGATGGCGGCGGCCGAAGAGATGGAGTACGAGCGGGCGGCCCGGCTCCGCGACGATGTGGAGGCCCTCAAACGGGCCATGGAGAAGAGCGCCGTCGTCCTCGCCGACGCCACCGACGCCGACCTGATCGCGGTCGCCGAGGACGAGCTCGAAGCCGCCGTCCAGATCTTCCATGTGCGCGGCGGCCGGGTGCGCGGCCAGCGCGGCTGGGTCACCGACAAGGTCGAGAACGTCGACACCTCGGGCCTGGTCGAGCACGCCCTGCAGCAGCTGTACGGCGAGGAGACGGGCGACTCCGTTCCCAAGGAGGTCCTCGTCCCGGCCCTCCCCGAGGACCCCGACGCGGTCTCCCAGTGGCTCGCCGACCGCAGGGGCTCCCACGTCAGCCTGCGGATCCCGCAGCGCGGTGACAAGAAGGACCTGATGGCGACGGTCCAGCGCAACGCCCAGCAGGCCCTGGGGCTGCACAAGACCAAGCGCGCCTCCGACCTGACGACCCGCTCCCGCGCCCTGGAGGAGATCGCCGAGGCGCTCGGCCTCGACACGGCTCCGCTGCGCATCGAGTGCTTCGACATCTCGCATCTCCAGGGTGACGACGTGGTCGCCTCCATGGTCGTCTTCGAGGACGGTCTTGCCCGCAAGAGCGAGTACCGCCGCTTCCAGATCAAGGGCTTCGAGGGCCAGGACGACGTCCGGTCGATGCACGAGGTGATCGGCCGCCGCTTCAAGCGGTATCTCCAGGAGAAGGAGCGGACGGGGGAGTGGGAGGAGACCCCCGCGCCGACCGGCCCCGTCCCGGTCTCGCAAACCGCCCCGGCGGCCCTGACCGGCCCGGACGCCCCGGCCGTCGGCGTGGACACCGTCGGCGTGGACACCATCCCCGGCGCAGCCACCACCTCCGTCCCGGGCACCACCCCCGATCCGGACGCCGAGCCCCGTGAGGACGACGGCCGTCCCAAGCGGTTCGCCTATCCGCCGCAGCTCGTCGTGGTCGACGGCGGCCAGCCGCAGGTCGCCGCCGCCAAGCGCGCCCTCGACGAGCTCGGGATCGACGACATCGCCGTCTGCGGCCTCGCCAAGCGCCTCGAAGAGGTCTGGCTGCCCGAGGACGACGACCCCGTCGTCCTGCCCCGCTCCAGCGAGGGCCTCTACCTCCTCCAGCGTGTCCGTGACGAGGCCCACCGCTTCGCGATCACGTATCAGCGCGCCAAGCGGGCCAAGCGCATCCGTTCCAGCCCCCTGGATGCCGTCGCCGGCCTCGGCGAGACCCGGAAACAGGCGCTGATCAAGCATTTCGGCTCCGTGAAGAAGCTGAAGCAGGCGACAATCGACGAGATCTGCGAGGTTCCGGGGATAGGCCGCAGGACTGCGGAATCGGTGGCCGTCGCCCTGGCCTCGGCTGTCCCGGCCACGCCCGCCGTGAACACGGCGACAGGAGAGATCATTGAAGATGACGACGGGGGCAGCACGACATGACTGAGCACGAACACGAACACGAAGTCGAGCACAACAGCACCGACCGAGCAGACGGAGCAGGACACGTGAGTACGGGCACCACGATCGAGACGGGTGACGGGAATGCGGCCATCCCCGAGCTGGTGATCATCTCGGGGATGTCGGGCGCCGGGCGCAGCACCGCGGCCAAGTGTCTGGAGGACCTCGGCTGGTTCGTCGTCGACAACCTGCCACCCGCCCTGATCCCCACCATGGTCGAGCTCGGAGCCCGCTCTCAGGGCAACGTGGCCCGGATCGCCGTCGTCGTCGACGTGCGGGGCCGCCGCTTCTTCGACAACCTCCGCGAATCCCTCGCGGACCTGGAGGCGAAGCACGTCACCCGGCGCATCGTCTTCCTGGAGTCCTCCGACGACGCGCTCGTCCGGCGCTTCGAGTCGGTCCGCCGCCCGCACCCCCTCCAGGGCGACGGCCGGATCGTCGACGGCATCGCCGCCGAGCGCGACCTGCTGCGCGAACTGCGCGGCGACGCCGACCTGGTGATCGACACCTCCAGCCTCAATGTGCACGAACTGCGCGCCAAGATGGACGCCCAGTTCGCCGGCGACGAGGAGCCGGAGCTGCGCGCCACGGTGATGTCGTTCGGCTTCAAGTACGGCCTGCCGGTCGACGCCGACCTGGTGGTCGACTGCCGCTTCCTGCCCAACCCGCACTGGGTCCCCGAGCTGCGCCCGTTCACCGGGCTCAACGAAGAGGTCTCCGCCTACGTCTTCGACCAACCAGGCGCCAAGGAATTCCTCAACCAGTACACGGAGCTGCTCCAGCTCATCGCCGCCGGGTACCGCCGCGAGGGCAAGCGCTATGTGACGATCGCCGTCGGCTGCACGGGCGGCAAGCACCGTTCGGTCGCCATGTCCGAGAAGCTCGCGGCCAGGCTCGCGACCGAAGGCATCGAGACCGTCCTCGTCCACCGGGACATGGGGCGCGAATGACCAGCCGTAATCTGCGCCTGCGGCGTCTGCGCAGAGCCACCTCTGCGATCTCCGGCCGCAAGCGCGGCGCGCAGCCCAAGGTCGTCGCCCTCGGCGGCGGCATGGGCCTGTCCGCGTCGCTCGCGGCGCTCCGCCGGATCACCGGCGATCTCACGGCCGTGGTCACCGTCGCCGACGACGGCGGCTCCAGCGGCCGGCTCCGCGAGGAGCTCGGCGTCCTGCCGCCCGGCGATCTGCGCAAGGCGCTCGCCGCCCTGTGCGGTGACGACGACTGGGGCCAGACCTGGGCCCAGGTCATCCAGCACCGCTTCCAGTCCAAGGGTGATCTGCACGAGCACGCGGTCGGCAATCTGCTGATCGTCGCCCTGTGGGAGCAGCTCGGCGACCATGTCCAGGCCCTGGACCTGGTCGGCAAGCTCCTCGGGGCGCACGGCCGGGTGCTGCCCATGTCCGCCGTGCCGCTGGAGCTCCAGGCCCTCGTTCGGGGACACGACCCGGCCCGCCCGGACGACGTGGACACGGTGCGCGGCCAGGCCACCGTGGCGCTCACCCCGGGCGAGGTGCAGTCCGTCCACCTCGTTCCGAACGACCCGCCGGCCGTTCCCCAGGCCGTCGCGGCGGTCCTCGACGCGGACTGGGTGGTGCTCGGCCCGGGGTCCTGGTTCTCCTCCGTGATCCCGCATCTGCTCGTCCCGGAACTGCTCGACGCGCTCATCGAGACCAAGGCCCGCAAGGTCCTCTCGCTCAACCTCGCACCGCAACCCGGCGAAACTGATGGCTTCTCTCCGCAGCGTCATTTGGAGGTTTTGGGACGACACGCCCCTAAACTCGCCATGGACGTGGTGCTGGCCGACGAAGCCGCCGTGCCCGATCGCGAGTCCCTCGCCGACGCCGCCAAGCGGCTCGGCGCCGCGGTCGAGCTGGCGCCGGTGGCCTCACCCGACGGCGTTCCGATCCATGATCCGGAGCTGTTGGCCGCCGCGTACGACCGTATTTTTCGGATGCATGGAAGGATCGGCCCATGGCGATGACGCCGGCGGTGAAGGACGAAATCTCTCGGCTTCCCGTGACCCGGACCTGCTGCAGGAAGGCAGAAGTCTCGGCGATTCTTCGGTTCGCAGGTGGGCTGCACCTGGTGAGCGGCCGGATTGTGATCGAGGCGGAGCTGGACACCGCAATGGCGGCGCGCCGGCTGAAGCGGGACATTCTCGAGATCTTCGGGCACAGCTCGGAACTGATCGTGATGGCTCCCGGCGGGCTGCGGCGCGGCTCCCGCTATGTCGTACGGGTGGTGGCGGGCGGCGATCAGCTGGCCCGCCAGACCGGCCTGGTGGACGGCCGCGGCCGTCCCATCCGCGGCCTGCCCCCGCAGGTGGTCTCGGGGGCCACCTGCGATGCCGAGGCCGCCTGGCGCGGGGCCTTCCTGGCCCACGGCTCGCTCACCGAGCCGGGCCGCTCCTCCTCGCTGGAGGTGACCTGCCCGGGCCCGGAGGCAGCGCTCGCACTGGTCGGCGCGGCCCGCAGGCTCTCCATCGCGGCGAAGGCCCGCGAGGTGCGCGGGGTGGACCGGGTCGTCGTCCGTGACGGCGACGCGATCGGCGCCCTGCTCACCCGGCTCGGCGCCCATGAGTCGGTGCTGGCCTGGGAGGAGCGGCGGATGCGCCGCGAGGTCCGCGCCACCGCCAACCGGCTCGCCAACTTCGACGACGCCAACCTGCGCCGTTCCGCGCGGGCCGCGGTCGCCGCGGGCGCCCGGGTGGGGCGCGCGCTGGAGATCCTGGGCGAGGAGGTGCCCGAGCACCTCGCGGCGGCCGGACGGCTGCGCATGGAGCACAAGCAGGCCTCCCTGGAGGAGCTGGGCGCGCTCGCCGATCCGCCGCTGACCAAGGACGCGGTCGCCGGCCGGATCCGACGGCTGCTGGCGATGGCCGACAAGCGGGCCCAGGATCTGGGTATCCCGGGCACGGAATCCACCCTCAGCGAGGAGCTCGCCGACGGCCTGGTGGGCTGACCCGCGACGGCCATGAAGCCGGCCGAAAACAGAACGCGCGGCATTCCCAGGAGTTGACGCTCCGTAACCATCGCTGCAAGTACGGCCGAGTGTCCAAAGGCCCGTACTCCAACCGTGGAGTACGGGCTTCGGCGATTCTTGCGGCCCCGCTCGATGTCACCCCGGGGCCGTCGGAGAGGTAGGGTCGGAGGCGGTCGGGGACATCTCATACAACTCGCCGGGGTGGAAACCCCGCGTACCTAACGAGGAGATCGGTTCGTGACGATCCGCGTAGGCATCAACGGCTTTGGCCGCATCGGTCGTAACTACTTCCGCGCGCTGCTGGAGCAGGGTGCGGACATCGAGATCGTGGCTGTCAACGACCTGGGTGACACCGCGACCACGGCACACCTGCTGAAGTACGACACGATCCTGGGCCGTCTCAAGGCCGAGGTCAGCCACACCGCCGACAGCATCACCGTCGATGGCCACACCATCAAGGTGCTCTCCGAGCGCAACCCGGCCGACATCCCCTGGGGTGAGCTGGGCGTCGACATCGTCATCGAGTCGACCGGCATCTTCACCAAGAAGGCCGACGCCGAGAAGCACATCGCGGGTGGCGCCAAGAAGGTCCTCATCTCGGCCCCGGCCAAGAACGAGGACATCACCATCGTGATGGGTGTCAACGAGGAGAAGTACGACGCGGCCAACCACCACGTCATCTCCAACGCCTCCTGCACCACCAACTGTGTCGCGCCGATGGCCAAGGTGCTGGACGAGAACTTCGGCATCGTCAAGGGCCTCATGACGACGGTCCACGCGTACACGAACGACCAGCGCATCCTGGACTTCCCGCACTCCGACCTGCGTCGCGCCCGCGCCGCCGCGGAGAACATCATCCCGACCACGACCGGTGCCGCCAAGGCCACCGCTCTGGTGCTCCCGCAGCTCAAGGGCAAGCTCGACGGCATGGCCATGCGCGTTCCGGTCCCGACCGGTTCGGTCACCGACCTGGTCATCACGCTGGAGCGCGAGGTCACCCGCGACGAGGTCAACGCCGCCTTCCAGAAGGCCGCCGAGGAAGGCCCGCTCAAGGGCAAGCTGTTCTACACCGAGGACCCGATCGTGTCCTCGGACATCGTCTCGGACCCGGCCTCCTGCACCTTCGACTCCCTGCTGACCATGGCGGAGGGCTCGCAGGTCAAGGTCATCGGCTGGTACGACAACGAGTGGGGCTACTCCAACCGCCTCGTCGACCTGACCGTGTTCGTCGGCAGCCAGCTCTGACCGTCGAATCGGCAGGCACCTCGATGTGAGCACGGGGCTCGAACAGCGCAACGCAGCGCCGTTCGAGCCCCGTTGCATGCTTCCTCGTCCTCCAAGGAGTCCAGCAAGATGAAGACCATCGACGAACTTCTCGCCGAAGGGGTCACCGGCAAGCGCGTATTCGTCCGCGCCGACCTCAACGTGCCGCTGAGCGGCACCACCATCACCGACGACGGCCGCATCCGAGCCGTCCAGCCGACCGTGGAGAAGCTCGCCGCGGCCGGGGCGCGGGTCATCGTCGCCTCGCACCTGGGCCGCCCCAAGGGCGCCCCGGACCCCGCCTTCTCCCTGGCGCCCGCCGCGGCCCGTCTCGGTGAGCTGATCGGCGCCGACGTGGCCTTCGCGACCGACACGGTCGGCGAGTCCGCCCGCGCCACGGTCGCCGCGCTCACCGACGGCCGGGTCGCCGTCATCGAGAACCTCCGCTTCAACCCCGGTGAGACGTCGAAGGACGACGCCGAGCGCGGCGCGTTCGCCGACCAGCTCGCCGAGCTCGCCGATGTGTACGTGGGCGACGGCTTCGGCGCCGTCCACCGCAAGCACGCCTCGGTCTTCGACCTCCCGGCCCGGCTGCCGCACGCCGCCGGCGACCTGATCGCCACCGAGGTCGGCGTCCTGAAGAAGCTCACCGAGAACGTCGAGCGCCCGTACGCCGTCGTGCTCGGCGGCTCCAAGGTCTCCGACAAGCTCGGCGTCATCGACCACCTGCTGGAGCGCGCCGACCGCATCCTCATCGGCGGCGGCATGGCGTACACCTTCCTCAAGGCCCAGGGCCACGAGGTCGGCAGCTCCCTCCTCCAGGAGGACCAGATCCCGGCGGTGCTGGAGTACCTCAAGCGTGCCGAGGACAAGGGCGTGGAGTTCGTGCTCCCCGTCGACGTCGTGGTCTCCGAGCAGTTCCCGGACCTCGAGGCCAAGGCTC
Source organism: Streptomyces sp. NPDC037301 (assembly GCF_055602785.1). Classification (NCBI taxonomy): domain Bacteria; kingdom Bacillati; phylum Actinomycetota; class Actinomycetes; order Kitasatosporales; family Streptomycetaceae; genus Streptomyces; species Streptomyces sp. NPDC037301. The sequence goes on along the minus strand of NZ_JBVJWD010000010.1, from coordinate 159,284 downwards.
CGACCGAGCACCGCACCGTGCCCGCGGACGCCATCCCGGCCGGATTCATGGGCCTGGACAACGGCCCCGAGACCAACAAGCTGTACGCCTCGAAGCTCGCCGACGCCGTCACCGTCTTCTGGAACGGCCCGATGGGCGTCTTCGAGCACCCCGATTACGCCGAGGGCACCCGGGCCGTCGCCCGGGCCCTCGTCGACTCCGAGGGCTTCAGTGTCGTCGGCGGTGGCGACTCCGCCGCGGCCGTCCGCATCCTGGGCTTCGACGAGAACGCATTCGGACACATCTCGACCGGTGGCGGTGCCAGCCTCGAATACCTCGAGGGCAAGACGCTTCCCGGCCTCGCCGCACTGGAGGACTGACTTTTCATGAGCACCCGTACCCCGCTGATGGCGGGCAACTGGAAGATGAACCTCAACCACCTCGAGGCCATCGCACACGTCCAGAAGCTCGCCTTCGCCCTGGCCGACAAGGACTACGACGCCGTCGAGGTCGCCGTCCTGCCGCCCTTCACCGACCTGCGCTCCGTGCAGACGCTGGTGGACGGCGACAAGCTGAAGATCAAGTACGGCGCCCAGGACATCTCGGCGCACGACTCCGGCGCGTACACCGGTGAGATCTCCGGCCCGATGCTCGCCAAGCTGAAGTGCACCTATGTCACCGTCGGCCACAGCGAGCGCCGCCAGTACCACGGCGAGACCGACGAGATCTGCAACACCAAGGTGAAGGCCGCTTTCAAGCACGGCCTGACCCCGATCCTCTGCGTCGGCGAGGAGCTGGAGGTCCGTGAGGCGGGCAACCACGTCGCGCACACGCTCGCGCAGGTCGACGGTGGTCTCAAGGACATCCCCGCTGAGCTGGCCGAGTCGATCGTGATCGCGTACGAGCCGGTCTGGGCGATCGGGACCGGCAAGGTCTGCGGCGCCGACGACGCCCAGGAGGTCTGCGGGGCGATCCGTAGCCGCCTCGCCGAGCTGTACTCGCAGGAACTGGCCGACACGGTCCGTATCCAGTACGGCGGCTCGGTGAAGTCCGGGAACGTCGCCGAGATCATGTCGAAGCCCGATGTGGACGGCGCGCTGGTCGGCGGGGCCGCGCTGGACGCCGACGAGTTCGTCAAGATCGTCCGCTTCCGCGACCAGTGAGTATGCGGTAGCGCGGATCCGTCGTACCCTTGCGGGGGCCGAGGAGGGTGTAGCCTCCCGGCCCCCGCTGTTCGCACATGCAGTCCAGAGAATTCCGGAAAGTAGGGACCAGCCGTGATTTTGGCGTTCGAGATCGCCCTGATCGTCTTCAGCCTGCTGCTGATGCTGCTGGTGCTGATGCACAAGGGCAAGGGCGGCGGCCTCTCCGACATGTTCGGTGGCGGTATGCAGTCGTCCGTGGGCGGCTCCTCGGTCGCCGAGCGGAACCTCGACCGGATCACCGTGTTCATCGGTCTGGCCTGGTTCGCGTGCATTGTTGTGCTTGGTCTGCTGATCAAGCTGGACAACTGACCCGTCGTACGCGATTCCCGGTGAGGGTGTAACTCCTTTCACTGGACGCGCGTTGGGCCTTACGTAGACTGGGGCATCTTCGAGCACCATCACGCAGGGAGTTACGACCGTGGCAAGTGGCAACGCGATCCGGGGAAGCCGGGTCGGAGCGGGGCCGATGGGGGAGGCCGAGCGGGGCGAGTCCGCGCCGCGCCTCCGCATCTCCTTCTGGTGCTCGAACGGGCACGAGACGCAGCCGAGCTTCGCCAGTGACGCGCAGGTACCGGAGACTTGGGACTGCCCGCGCTGTGGTTTCCCGGCCGGCCAGGACCGGGACAGCCCGCCGGACCCGCCGCGCACCGAACCGTACAAGACGCACCTCGCGTACGTACGTGAGCGGCGCAGCGATGCGGACGGCGAGGCCATCCTCGCCGAGGCCCTGGCAAAACTCCGGGGCGAGATCTAGGTGTTGTTCACCGGCCGGGCACCTCACGGGGTGTCCGGCCGGACTGCTTTCGCCGTGCCGCAGCTCGCCATTGCCTCGTCAACCCCTCTGATCAATTAAGTTGGAAGGGCAGCGGGGCATCTGCAGGCACGAGAAGAAGTGGGCTGATATCCGGGATGAATACACCAAGCCGAACCAGGCTCAACCAGTCGCCCGAGTGGACCGCTCTGGGCAAGCACCGCGAGCAGCTCGGGGCGACACATCTGCGGCAGCTCTTCGCGGACGACCCGGAGCGCGGCACCGGATACACCCTCCGGGTCGGCGATCTGTATGTCGACTACTCCAAGCACCTGGTCACCGACGAGACGCTCCGGCTGCTGCGCGAGCTCGCCACGGCCACCGGCGTGGCTGAGCTGCGGGACGCGATGTTCCGCGGCGAGAAGATCAACACCACCGAGGACCGCGCCGTCCTGCATACCGCCCTGCGTGCCCCGCGCGATGCGGTGATCGAGGTCGACGGCGAGAACGTGGTGCCCGCCGTGCACGCCGTACTCGACAAGATGGCGGCCTTCTCCGACCGCATCAGGTCGGGGGAGTGGACCGGTCACACCGGCAAGCGCATCAAGAACATCGTCAACATCGGCATCGGCGGCTCCGACCTCGGCCCCGCCATGGCGTACGAGGTGCTGCGCTCCTTCACGGACCGCTCGCTCACCGTCCGCTTCGTGTCGAACGTCGACGGCGCCGACCTCCACGAGGCCGTGCGCGATCTCGATCCGGCCGAGACGCTCTTCATCATCGCGTCGAAGACCTTCACCACGATCGAGACCATCACCAACGCCACCTCGGCCCGCAACTGGCTGCTGACCGGTCTGAAGGCCGATCAGGACGCCGTCGCCAAGCACTTCGTGGCGCTGTCCACGAACGCCGAGAAGGTCGCGGACTTCGGCATCGACACCGCCAACATGTTCGAGTTCTGGGACTGGGTCGGCGGCCGCTACTCGTACGACTCCGCCATCGGACTCTCGCTGATGATCGCCATCGGCCCGGACCGGTTCCGCGAGATGCTCGACGGCTTCCACCTCGTCGACGAGCACTTCCGCACCGCCCCCGCCGAGGACAACGTCCCGCTGCTGCTGGGCCTGTTGGGCGTCTGGTACGGCGCGTTCTTCGACGCGCAGTCGCATGCCGTACTGCCCTACAGCCACTATCTGTCCAAGTTCACCGCGTACTTGCAGCAGCTGGACATGGAGTCCAACGGCAAGTCCGTGGACCGGGACGGCAATCCGGTCGACTGGCAGACCGGACCGGTCGTGTGGGGCACCCCCGGCACCAATGGGCAGCACGCCTATTACCAGCTGATCCACCAGGGCACCAAGGTCATCCCGGCCGACTTCATCGGCTTCGCCGAGCCGGTCGCCGACCTGCTGCCCGGTCTGGTCGCCCAGCACGACCTGCTGATGGCCAACTTCTTCGCCCAGACCCAGGCGCTGGCCTTCGGCAAGACGCCGGACGAGGTCCGCGCCGAGGGCGTCGCCGAGGAGCTGGTGCCGCACAAGACCTTCCGGGGCAACCACCCGACGACGACGATTCTGGCCGACAGGCTGACGCCGTCCGTCCTCGGCCAGCTGATCGCGCTGTACGAGCACAAGGTCTTCGTCCAGGGAGCCATCTGGAACATCGACTCCTTCGACCAGTGGGGCGTCGAACTCGGCAAGGTCCTCGCCAAGAAGATCGAGCCTGTGCTGACCGAGACGTCGACATCGGCCGCTGCCGCGGCGGAGGGGGGCGAGCAGCTGGACAGCTCGACCGCCGCGCTCGTCCAGGCGTACCGCGCCCGCAGGGGGCGCTGAGCCGATGACCACGGGGGAGCGGACGGTGCGGCTGAGGCCGCCGAACAACACCCTGGACCCGAGGGCCGTCGGTTGGTGGCGGGCCCAGTGGCTGCTGCTGACCGCGGTGCCGGTCGTCGTGCTGGCCGTGCTGGGCGCGTTCATCGAGCCCGCCCGGTTCTGGCTGCTGCTGCCCGCCGCGATCCTCGCGGTCCTCGGCGTCGGCTGCGCCGTCCTCTTCCCCCTCTGGTGGTTCCGCACCCATCGCTGGGAGGTCACCGACGAAGCGGTGTACGTCAGAACCGGCGTCCTGAGGCAGGAGTGGCGGATCGCCCCGATGTCCCGGATCCAGACCGTGGACACCGTGCGCGGCCCGCTCGAACAGCTCTACCGGCTAGCCACGGTCACCGTGACCACGGCATCGTCGAAGGGCGCGGTGCGGATCGAGGGACTGGGCCACGAACTGGCGGCCGAGCTGGCCGAGCGGCTGACCCGGATCACCCAGGAAACCCCCGGGGACGCCACATGAGCTCCGAGGCGGCCGTTGCCCCGGACGCCGAGGGCGAGGGCGGCGTCACCGGCCCCGAGGCGGCCACCGCTGCCGGCTGGCGGCGGCTGGACCGGCGTACGGTCCTCGTCAGCGCACTCGTCACGGCCGGGGTGGCGGCCGGTGCGGCCGTGCCCACCACGCTCGGCCTCTCCGGACGGTTCGGGTTCGGGCACGCGGTCGCCTGGGTGCTGGCCGGTGCGATCGTGCTGATCGGCTGCGCTGCGGCCGGCGACTACGTACGGTGGCGCCGCACCCGCTACCGCATCGGCGCCGAACGGGTCGAGCTCCACACCGGGCTGCTGCTGGTCAAGAAGCGCTCACTGGCCCGGGAACGCATCCGCAGCGTCGACCTCACCGCCCATCTGCTGCAACGGGTCCTCGGCCTGGTCACCGTCCGCATCGGCACCGGCGAGCACTCCGGCAACGAATCCACCCTGGAGCTCGACCCGGTCCCCAGGCCCGAGGGCGAACGGCTCCGCCTCGAGCTGTTGGAACGTGCAGCCACCGGCGCCCCGGGCACTCATCGCGAGGGCGAGCTCGCCGCCCTCGACCCGCGCTGGATCCGCTACGCACCGGTCTCCTTCGTCGCCCCCGCGCTCGGTGGTGCGGCGGCCGGTGCGGTGATGCAGGTCAGCGACTGGTTCGGGGCCCAGGGGCAGGTGATCGACTGGATCGGCGACCGGTTCCGGGACACCTCGCTGCTCGCCATGATCGTGATCCTCGCCGTCGCCGCGGTGGCCGCCGGTGTCGTCGGCGCGCTCGGCCTGTGGGTCGAGATGTGGTGGAGCTACCGGCTGGAGCGCGAACCCGGCGGCACGCTGCGCATCCGGCGCGGCCTGCTGACCTCCCGGTCCATCTCCATCGAGGAGCGGCGGCTGCGCGGCGTCGACCTCGTCGAACCGCTCGGCATCCGGCTGTTCGGCGCAGCCCGGGTCGACGCGATCACCACCGGACTGGCCAAGGACGACGAGGAGCAGCACGGCGACCACAACACCCTGCTGCCCGCCGCGCCCCGGCCCGTCGCCGACACGGTCGCCGCCGACGTCCTGCGCGAGACCACGTCCCCGACCGGCGCTCCGCTGACCGGGCACCCCCTCGCGGCCCGCGGCCGCCGGCTGCGCCGGGCGTTCTGGGCCACCGCCGCGCCCGTACTCGTCCTGGTCCTCCTGGGTGTGCTGCTGACACCCGTCCTTCTCTGGATCGCGTTCGCCTGCGCCGTCGTGGGGCTGCCCGTCGGGGTGTTCCTCGCCCGGGACGCGTACCGCGGCCTGGGACACGCCATCAGCGGCGACTACCTGGTGGTCCGGTCCGGCACGGTCCGGCGCTCGACCGCCGCGCTGGAACGGGCCGGTGTCATCGGCTGGACGGTCAGGCAGACGTACTTCCAGCGGCGGTCAGGGGTGCTGAGCCTCACCGCGACGACGGCCGCCGGAGCGGGCGCGTACACGGCGTACGACGCGGATGCGAGCGAGGGCCTCGACTTCGCGTCCGAGGCCGTCCCCGGCCTGCTGGAGCCCTTCCTGGAGCGCACCCCGCCGGCCCGGTGACCGCGACGGTCAGCCGTGCGTCGTGTCGATGACGCAGAACCTGTTGCCCTCGGTGTCGGCGAGCACCACGAAATCCGGGTCGTCCGGGTACATTTCCCCGTCGACCCGCGCCGCGCCGAGTGCGACCAGCCGGTCCACCTCGGCGTCCTGCTCCTCGGTGTACAGGTCGAGATGGACCCGGGGGATCTCCTGCACCGGCGTATCGCTTCGCCCCAGGGACAGCCCGACGCCGTGTCCATCGGCCGGGACCAGCACGACCCAGTCGTCCTGGAAGGGCTCGCGCGCCACATGGCCGAGCGCCGCCTTCCAGAAGGCCGCGGCGCGCCGTACGTCCGACGCACCCATCGCCACGGTTCCGATACGCACCATGGGCCGAGCCTTTCATGCCGCAGGCCCGGCCGCTCCGAAGGGCGAACCGGGCCTGCGTACAACGGTACTGACGACCGCTCAGGGAGAGGCCGGCGGATACAGCGCGCGCGGCAGCCGCGAGGCCGCCGCCGCGTCCAGCAGCCACAGGGTGCGGCTGCGTCCGTACGCACCGGCTGCCGGGGCCTGGATCTCCCCGGCGCCCGAGAGTGCGATCTCCGCGGCCTCCGCCTTGTCCTCGCCCGCGGCGAGCAGCCACACCTCGCGCGCCGCCCGGATCGCGGGCAGCGTGAGCGAGATGCGGGTGGGCGGCGGCTTGGGGGCGCCGTGCACGCCGACGACGGTGCGCTCGGTCTCCCGTACCGCGGGCAGCTCCGGGAAGAGCGACGCGACATGTGTGTCCGGGCCGACGCCCAGCATCAGCACATCGAACGTCGGCACCGGACCGTGGTCCTCCGGACCGGCCGCCGCGGCCAGTTCACCGGCGTACGCGGCTGCTGCCGCGTCGGCGTCGTTGCCGCAGGGGCCGTTGGAAGCGGGCATCGCGTGCACCCGGGACGGGGTCAGCGGCACCGAGGCCAGCAGGGCCTCGCGGGCCTGCGTGACATTGCGCTCCGGATCGCCCTCCGGCAGGAACCGCTCGTCGCCCCACCACAGGTCGAGCCGCGACCAGTCGATCGCGTCCCTGGCGGGCGCGTCGGCGAGTGCGGCCAGCAGGCCGTTGCCGTTGCGCCCACCGGTGAGCACCACCGAGGCGTGACCGCGCGCGGCCTGGGCGTCCACGATCTTCGTGATCAGCCGGGCCGCGGCGGCCTGCGCCATCAGCTCCTTGTCGCGGTGCACGACAAGCTGAGGGGCACTCACTTCGCCGCCGTCTTCTTGGCCGCGGTCTTCTTCGCGGTGGCAGGGGCGGCAGCGGGGGCGGGCTCGGCCGGCTTGGGCTCCGCCGGTCCGCCGAGCTTCTCCACACCGAACTTCACCGTCGCCTCGTAGGTGTTGTCCGGGTCCAGGCGCCGCAGCTCCTCGGCGAGGAGCTCGGCGGTGTCCCGCCGCTTGAGCGCCACCGCACGGTCCGGCTGGCCTTGCATCGAGAGCGTGGCCAGCGAACCGTCCGGCCGGTCCAGGACGATGACGCCGTTCTTGGTCTGCATCCGCACGGCCGTCAGACCGGGGCCGCCGGACTGGGTGCGCTCCACCGGAACCTTGAGCCGGTCCGCGAGCCACATGGCGAGCAGCTCGCAGCTCGGGTTCTCCGACTCGCCCTCGACCGCCGCCGAGACGACCTCGACCTGCTGCTGGTCGAGCGCGGCCGCCAGCATCGAGCGCCACGGGGTGATGCGGGTCCAGGACAGATCGGTGTCGCCCGGGGTGTACGACCGGGCGCGCACCGCGAGTTCGTCACCCGGGTTCTCCGCCGAGTACGCATCCGTGATCCGGCGCTGGGCGAGCGCGCCCAGCGGGTCCTTCGCCGGATCCTCGGGGGCGCCCTCGGGCCACCAGACCACTACCGGGGCGTCCGGCAGGAGCAGCGGCAGGACCACCGACTGGGCGTGGTTGGCCAGTTCGCCGTGGAGACGCAGGACGACGGTCTCGCCGGTTCCCGCGTCGGAGCCGACCCGTACCTCGGCGTCGAGCCGGGCGTCCCGGCGGCTGCGCGGCGAGCGGCTGACCCGCTTGATCACCGCGATGATCCGCGAGGGGTGTTCGCGCGAGGCGTCGCCGGCCGACTTGAGGGCGTCGTACGCGTTCTCCTCGTCGGTGACGATGACCAGGGTCAGCACCATGCCGATGGCCGGGGTGCCGATGGCACGGCGGGCCGACACCAGCGCCTGGTTGATCTTGCTGGAAGTGGTTTCCGTGAGATCGATCTTCATGGCCGGCGCCAGCTCCGTCCGTCTCGTGCAAGCATCTCGTCCGCCTCGGCCGGGCCCCAGGTGCCCGCCGGGTACTGCGCGGGCTTGCCGTGCTTGTCCCAGTACTCCTCGATCGGGTCGAGGATGTTCCAGGAGAGTTCGACCTCCTGGTGCCGCGGGAAGAGGTTGGCGTCACCGAGCAGTACATCGAGGATGAGCCGCTCGTACGCCTCCGGGCTGGACTCCGTGAAGGACTCGCCGTACGCGAAGTCCATCGTGACGTCCCGGACCTCCATCGAGGTGCCCGGCACCTTGGAGCCGAACCGCACGGTCACGCCCTCGTCCGGCTGGACCCGGATGACCAGGGCGTTGCCGCCCAGCTCCTTGGTGGCGCCGGACTCGAAGGGGAGATACGGGGCGCGCTTGAACACGACCGCGATCTCCGTGACCCGGCGGCCGAGCCGTTTGCCGGTACGGAGGTAGAACGGCACGCCCGCCCAGCGGCGGTTGTTGATCGTCAGCTTGATCGCGGCGTAGGTGTCGGTCTTCGACTTGGGGTCGATGCCGTCCTCTTCGAGGTAGCCGGGGACTTCCTCGCCGCCCTGCCAGGCGTGCGCGTACTGACCGCGCACGGTGTGCCTGCCGAGGTCCTCCGGCAGTTCCACCGCCGTGAGTACCTTGAGCTTCTCGGCGACCAGGGCCTTCGGGTGGAAGGAGCCGGGCTCCTCCATCGCGGTCAGTGCCAGCAGCTGGAGCAGGTGGTTCTGGATGACGTCACGAGCGGCGCCGATGCCGTCGTAGTAGCCGGCCCGGCCGCCGATGCCGATGTCCTCGGCCATCGTGATCTGGACGTGGTCGACGTAACTCCGGTTCCAGATCGGTTCGAACATCGTGTTGGCGAACCGCAGCGCCAGGATGTTCTGGACCGTCTCCTTGCCCAGGTAGTGGTCGATCCGGAAGACCTCGTTGGGCGGGAAGACGTCGTGCACGATCTGGTTGAGCTCCTGCGCGCTCTTCAGGTCGTGGCCGAAGGGCTTCTCGATGACGGCACGCCGCCAGGAGCCCTCCTTCTGGTCGGCGAGCCCGTGCTTCTTGAGCTGCTGGACGACCTTGGGGAAGAACTTCGGCGGCACGGACAGGTAGAAGGCGAAGTTGCCTCCCGTGCCCTGTTCCTTGTCGAGTTCCTGGATCGTGGCCTTCAGTGTCTCGAAGGCCTCGTCGTCGTCGAAGTTGCCCTGGACGAAGCGCATCCCCTGGATGAGCTGCTGCCAGACCTCTTCGCGGAACGGCGTACGGGCGTGCTGCTTGACGGCGTCGTGGACCTCTTGTGCGAAGTCCTCGTCGTGCCACTCGCGGCGCGCGAAACCGATGAGGGAGAAGCCCGGCGGCAGCAGGCCGCGGTTGGCCAGGTCGTAGACGGCGGGCATCAGCTTTTTACGGGACAAATCGCCCGTGACGCCAAAGATCACCAGGCCCGACGGTCCCGCGATGCGCGGGAGCCGTCGGTCCTGGGGGTCACGAAGCGGGTTGGCTCCGGGAACACCAGACAAGGTGGTCAGCCCTCCGAAGGGGCGAGGCGCTTGAGCTCCGCCTCGGTCGAGTTGAGCAGGTCGATCCAGGACGCCTCGAACTTCTCGACGCCCTCGTCCTCAAGGAGCTGGACGACATCGTCGTAGGAGATCCCGAGCTTCGCGACGGCGTCGAGCTCGGCACGGGCCTGTTCGTAGGTGCCGGCGATGGTGTTGCCCGTGATCTGCCCGTGGTCCGCGGTGGCGTCCAAGGTGGCCTCGGGCATGGTGTTCACCGTGCCGGGGGCGACCAGGTCGTCGACGTACAGGGTGTCCTTGTACGCGGGGTCCTTGACACCGGTCGAGGCCCACAGCGGGCGCTGCTTGTTGGCCTGCGCCTTGTCCAGGGCCGCCCAGCGGTCCGACGACGGCGTCGATTCGTCGGCAGAGCCGAACACCTCCTCGAACGCCTGGTAGGCGAGCCGGGCGTTGGCGAGAGCTGCCTTGCCCTTGAGCGCCTTGGCCTCCGGGGTGCCGACCGCGTCGAGCCGCTTGTCGATCTCGGAGTCCACGCGGGACACGAAGAACGAAGCCACCGAGTAGATCTTGGAGAGGTCCAGACCCGCGGCCTTCGCCTTCTCCAGGCCCGCCAGGTAGGCGTCCATGACCTCGCGGTAGCGCTCCAGCGAGAAGATCAGCGTGACATTGACGCTGATGCCCTTGCCGATGACCTCGGTGATCGCCGGGAGACCGGCCTTCGTCGCCGGGATCTTGATGAGCGTGTTGGGCCGGTCCACCAGCCAGGCCAGCTGCTTGGCCTCGGCGACGGTGGCATCGGTGTGGTGGGCCAGGCGCGGGTCGACCTCGATGGAGACCCGGCCGTCCTGGCCGTCCGTGGCGTCGAAGACAGGACGCAGGATGTCCGCGGCGTCCCGTACATCGGCCGTCGTGATCATGCGGATGGCCTCGTCGACGGTGACCTTGCGGGTGGCGAGGTCGGTGAGCTGCTGCTCGTAACCATCCCCGCTCTCGCCTTCGCCCGAGCGGGGAGACCCCACTCCGTGCGAGATCGCCTTCTGGAAGATCGACGGGTTGGTGGTGACGCCCACGATGTGCTGCTGGTCGATCAGCTCGGCAAGGTTGCCCGAGGTGATCCGCTTGCGCGACAGGTCATCGAGCCAGATCGCCACGCCCTCGTCGGAGAGGCGCTTGAGTGCGTCTGTCATGAGAATTGCATCTCCTACTAGTCGTATAACGGCATCAGCGTGCGGCGGCGGCGAGAGATTCCCGCGCGGCGGCGGCGACGTGCTCGCCCGTGAAACCGAACTCGCGGAAGAGGACCTTGGCGTCGGCCGAGGAACCGAAGTGCTCCAGCGAGACGATCCGGCCGGCGTCTCCGACGTACCGGTGCCAGGTCAGACCGATACCGGCCTCGACCGCGACCCGGGCCTTCACGGACGGCGGCAGAACACTGTCCTTGTAAGCCTGGTCCTGTTCCTCGAACCACTCGACCGACGGCATCGAGACCACGCGGGTCGGGATACCGGCGGCCTGCAGCTCCTCGCGCGCCTCGACGGCGAGGTGCACCTCGGAGCCCGTACCGATCAGGAGGACCTGGGGCGGCGTGTTCTGCCCTTCGGGCCCTTCGGCCTCGAAGAGCACGTAGCCGCCCTTGGCCGCGTCCTCGTTCGCCTCGTAGGTCGGCACGCCCTGGCGGGTCAGCGCCAGACCGTGCGGGGCTCCCTTGCCGAACACCTTGGTGTAGCGGCGCAGGATCTCGCGCCAGGCGATGGAGGTCTCGTTGGCGTCGGCCGGGCGGACGATGTTCAGACCCGGGATGGCGCGCAGCGAGGCCAGGTGCTCCACCGGCTGGTGGGTCGGGCCGTCCTCGCCGAGACCGATCGAGTCGTGCGTCCACACGTACGTCACCGGCAGGTGCATCAGCGCGGACAGGCGCACGGCGTTGCGCATGTAGTCGGAGAAGACCAGGAAGGTGCCGCCGTAGATGCGGGTGTTGCCGTGCAGCGCGATGCCGTTCATGGCCGCGGCCATGGCGTGCTCGCGGATACCGAAGTGGATCGTGCGGCCGTACGGGTCCGCGCCGGGCAGCGGGTTGCCCGTCGGGAGGAACGACGACGTCTTGTCGATCGTGGTGTTGTTCGAGCCCGCGAGGTCGGCGGAGCCGCCCCAGAGCTCGGGGATGACCTCGCCGAGCTGCTGGAGCACCTTGCCGGAGGCGGCGCGGGTGGCGACGTTCTTGCCCGGCTCGAAGACCGGAAGCCTGTCCTCCCAATCCGTGGGCAGCTCGCCCGCGGAGATCCGGTCGAACTCGGCGGCGCGCTCCGGGTTGGCGGTGCGCCAGGCGGCGAACACCTTCTCCCACTCGGCCTTGGCCTCGCGGCCGCGGTCCAGCGCCTCACGGGTGTGGGAGATGACCTCGTCGGAGACCTCGAAGGACTTCTCCGGGTCGAAGCCGAGGACCTTCTTCGTCGCGGCGACCTCTTCGTCACCGAGCGCAGATCCGTGCGAGGCCTCGGTGTTCTGGGCGTTCGGGGCGGGCCAGGCGATGATCGAGCGGGCTGCGATGAACGACGGGCGCTCGGTCTCGGCCTTGGCAGCCTGCAGCGCCTTGTACAGGCCCGCCGGGTCCAGGTCGCCGCTGGGCAGCTGGTCGACGCGCTGGACGTGCCAGCCGTACGCCTCGTACCGCTTCAGGGTGTCCTCGGAGACCGCGGTCTCCGTGTCGCCCTCGATGGAGATGTGGTTGTCGTCCCACAGCAGGACCAGGTTGCCGAGCTTCTGGTGCCCGGCCAGCGAGGACGCCTCCGCGGAGATGCCCTCCTGGAGGCAGCCGTCGCCGGCGACGACCCAGACCATGTGGTCGAACGGGGAGGTGCCGGGGGCTGCCTCCGGGTCGAACAGGCCACGCTCGTAGCGGGCGGCCATTGCCATGCCCACCGCGTTGGCGACGCCCTGGCCCAGCGGGCCCGTGGTCGTCTCGACGCCGGTGGTGTGGCCGTACTCCGGGTGACCGGGGGTCTTCGAGCCCCAGGTGCGGAAAGCCTTGAGGTCATCGAGCTCCAGGCCGTAGCCGGCCAGGTAGAGCTGGATGTAGAGGGTCAGGCTGCTGTGACCCGCGGAGAGCACGAACCGGTCGCGACCGGTCCACTCCGCGTCGGCGGGGTCGTGCCGCATCACCTTCTGGAAGAGGGTGTACGCGGCGGGAGCCAGGCTCATCGCCGTGCCCGGGTGGCCGTTTCCGACCTTCTGTACGGCGTCGGCGGCAAGGACGCGGACAGTGTCCACGGCCCGCTGGTCCAATTCGGTCCACTGGAGGTCTGTGGTGGTCGGCTTGGTGCTCACCCTGAGTCAGGGCTCCTCTCCACTGTTGTAAACCGGTGACTGTGACCGCACCGGGCGTTGTCGAGCCTACCCCCGTCGGAACGAGCATTTTCCGGCTGCTTTCCAGGGTGCAGGCGGCCTGCGGAGTTCGCCTCCCGTATGAGCGCAACGGCTCACTTATGCGCTACTCCGATGAGCGCGTGCCCCTACTTCTGGGCCCTTTGATGAGCGTGTTCGGCTGCGTCCGGGCCCTCCGGCGGGCGCGTCCCCCCACCTCTGTGCCACCCCGGTGGGCGAGGCCCCTCATATGCCACTCCAATGAACGTGTCCCCTTACTTCTGCGCCGCTTCAACACGACCCACCCCCGCGAAGGGCGGCCTGTCCCCAACGTCTACAGTGGTCTGGTTCGCGCAAGTCTTTACCGGGCCTTCACGCCCGGAGCTTGCTGGGATTTCTCTGTCAGGGGTGTGCGTGACGGCCGTCGAGTCCCGACCCGCAGGGGTCGCCTTGACTCCCAGCCCAGGGGGCCATCGCCCGTTCGGGGCCCGTGTCAAGGCATTCGTGGCGTTGACCAAGCCCCGGATCATCGAGCTGTTGCTGATCACCACTGTTCCGGTGATGTTCCTGGCCGCTCAGGGTGTACCCGATCTGTGGCTCGTTCTCACCACCACCATCGGGGGATATCTCTCCGCGGGCGGTGCCAATGCACTGAACATGTACATCGACCGCGACATCGACGCGTTGATGGACCGTACGTCGCAGCGTCCGCTGGTCACCGGAATGGTGAGCCCGCGTGAGTGCCTGGCCTTCGGTATCGCCCTCGCGGTGATCTCCACGGTCTGGTTCGGACTGCTGGTCAACTGGCTGTCGGCGGCGCTGTCGCTCGGTGCGCTGCTCTTCTACGTCGTCGTCTACACGATGCTGCTGAAGCGCCGCACCTCGCAGAACATCGTCTGGGGCGGCATCGCGGGCTGCATGCCGGTCCTCATCGGCTGGTCCGCCGTGACCGACTCGATGTCCTGGGCCGCGGTCATCCTCTTCGCCGTCATCTTCTTCTGGACGCCGCCGCACTACTGGCCGCTGTCGATGAAGGTGAAGGACGACTACGCCCGGGTCGGTGTCCCGATGCTTCCGGTCATTGCCTCCAACCGGGTGGTGGCCCGCCAGATCGTCGTCTACAGCTGGGTGATGGTGGCGGTCTCGCTGTTGCTCACCCCGCTCGGCTACACCGGCTGGTTCTACACGGCGGTGGCGCTGCTGACCGGCGGGTTCTGGCTCTGGGAGGCGCACGGCCTGCTCAGCCGGGCCAAGGCCGGGGTGACCGGCGGGAAGCTCAAGGAGATGCGGCTGTTCCACTGGTCGATCACCTATGTCTCGCTGCTCTTCGTCGCCGTGGCGGTCGACCCCTTCCTGAGGTAGTCACGCTTCATCGATTCCTGCCGACGGGCGGGGTGCGTGGTCCATGCCACGTGCCCCGCCCGTCGCACGTTGATCTACCCGTCGGTAGCATCTTGAGCATGGCAGAGACGGCAGAGACCCAGGTGGAGAGCGGCAAGCAGGCGGCCCGCGCGGAGCGCAGGGCGGCGAGGCTCGCCAAGCAGATCGGCGCCTTCTCCAAGGCACACGGCGGTGTGGAGGGACAGCTCGCCTACATCGGGCAGATGGGCACTCGCATCGTTCTCGTGGGCGAGGACGGCGGCTGGGGCGATCTGGTCGCCCCGTCGTACGCGATCGCCGAGAGCGCCACTCAGAAGGCCGGGATCACGATGCACGATTCCTTCGACGGGGAGTTCGCCGCGAAGGTCCACACCGGCCCGTACGAGTGGACGCGGATGGCCGGCATTCATTTGGCCGCCCCCCCCAAAGATACCCAACAAAACGCCCCCGAATCCGTCGCGCGCCGGGCGGCCCTTTTCCCCCCCCCCCCCCCGGCGATCGACGTATCAGGGCGGCCATCGGGCGCCCGGGGCTCTCCCGCGCTCAGCCCGCCGCGGCGGGCTCCGGCTGCTCGGCAGCAGCACCGGGCACCGCGGCGACGGCCACCGGGCGCTCACGCAGCGACAGCAGCACCCGCACGACCGCGATCCACACCAGGCACGAGCCGAACATGTGCAGGCCGACGAGGATTTCCGGGGTGTCCGTGAAGTACTGGACGTAACCGATCACGCCCTGCCCCAGCAGCACCAGGAAGAGATCACGGGCACGGTGCAGCGGACCGATCGGCGCGTCCACTGCCTTCAGCACGAACCAGAGAGCGACGGTCAGCGCCACCACGGCCCAGGCCAGATCGGCGTGCAGCTGCGTGATCATCTTCCAGTCGATCGGAATGCGGTGGACGTCGCTGGAGTCACCCGCGTGCCGTCCGGCGCCCGTGACGACCGTGCCGACCGCGATCAGCAGCCCCGCCACGACCACGAGCAGCCAGGTCAGCTGGGACACCGCCTTGCCCACCAGTGGACGGGGCGCCGCGTCGCCCTCACGGACCCGCTGCCAGGTCACCATCGCGACGGTGAGCAGCGCCGTGGAGAGCAGGAAGTGCGCGGCGACGGTGTAAGGGTTGAGGCCGACCAGCACCACGATGCCGCCGAGCACCGCGTTGCCCATGACCACCCAGAACTGCGCCCAGCCGAGCCGGGTGAGGCTGAGCCGCCAGGGCTTCGCGGACCGGGCGGCGATGATCGCCCATCCGACGGCCGCGCACAGGACGTACGTCAGCATCCGGTTGCCGAACTCGATGGCGCCGTGGAGGCCCATCTCGCTCGTCGCCGTCAGGCTCTCGTCGGTGCACTTGGGCCAGGTCGGGCAGCCGAGGCCGGAGCCGGTCAGCCGTACCGCGCCGCCGGTCACGACGATGAGCACGGCCATGACGACGGCCGACATGGCCGCACGGCGGACCGTGCGGGGGGACGGAGTCCATCGCTCGGCGATGTAGAGGAGCGGGTTCCGCGCGGCTTGAGCGACTTCGGCTCGGGTCAGCTTGGGCACGCGCACCATCGTAGGCGGCGGCTTGTGCAAGCTTTCACGAGGGGGACGAGTTACCCCGAAACGTCGACGGAGCGCGTCCGCCGGCTCACTCCCAGCGGAAGAACTTCGCCGCCGTGACCAGCCCGAGCACCGCCCACACCACGAGGATGCCGAGGTCGCTCCACGGCATCGACGCGCCGTGCTGGAGCACATCCCGCAGTCCGTCCGACAGCGCCGCGATCGGCAGCAGCTCCAGCACCGACTGCACCGCGTCCGGGAACTTGTCCAGCGGCACGATCACCCCGCCGCCGACCAGCAGCAGCAGAAAGACCAGATTGGCCGCGGCGAGCGTCGCCTCCGCCTTCAGCGTCCCGGCCATCAGCAGCCCGAGTCCGGAGAAGGCCGCGGTGCCGAGCACGAGGAGCATCAGGACGGCGAAGGGGTTGCCGTGCGGCGACCAGCCGAGCGCGAACGCGATCACCGTGAGCAGGACCACCTGCAGTACCTCGGTGACCAGTACCGCAAGCGTCTTGGCGGTCATCAGCGCCCAGCGGGGCAGCGGCGAGGCACCGAGCCGCTTGAGCACCCCGTACCGCCGCTCGAAACCGGTGGCGATGGCCTGGCCCGTGAAGGCCGTGGACATCACGGCGAGCGCGAGAATGCCCGGCGTCAGGAAGTCGACGGACCTGCCCGCCCCCGTGTCCACGATGTCGACCGCGCTGAACAGCACCAGCAGCAGCGTCGGGATGATCACGGTCAGCAGCAGCTGCTCGCCGTTGCGCAGCAGCATCCGCGTCTCCAGCGCGGTCTGCGCGGTGATCATGCGGGACAGCGGGGCGGCGCCCGCCTGCGGGGTGTACGTACCGGCGCTCATGCGCGCAGCTCCTTGCCGGTCAGTTCCAGGAAGACGTCCTCCAGGGTGTGCCGCTCCACGGAGATGCCGGACGGCATCACTCCGTGCTGCGCGCACCAGGAGGTGACGGTGGCCAGCAGCTGCGGGCCGACGTCGCCGGTGATGCGGTACGTGCCGGAAGTGAGCTCGGTCGCTTCCGTGCCGTCGGGCAGTGCCTTCAGGAGGGAGCCGAGGTCGAGACCGGGGCGGCCGGTGAAGCGCAGGGTGTTCTCGGCGCCGCCGCGGCAGAGCGCCTCGGGGCTGCCCTGGGCGATGACCTTGCCCGCGTCGATGACGGCGACGTCGTCGGCGAGCTCCTCGGCCTCGTCCATGAAGTGCGTGGTGAGGACGACCGACACGCCGTCGGCCCGCAGTTCCCGTACGAGATCCCAGGTGGAGCGGCGGGCCTGCGGGTCGAGGCCGGCGGTCGGCTCGTCCAGGAAGACCAGTTCGGGGCGGCCGACGACGGCCATCGCCAGGGCGAGCCGCTGCTGCTGGCCGCCGGAGAGCCGGCGGTAGGTCGTGCGGCCGCAGCTGCCGAGGCCGAGGCGCTCGATCAGGGCGTCGACGTTCAGCGGATCGGCGTGGAGTTTCGCCATGTGGCGGAGCATCTCGTCGGCGCGTGCACCGGAGTAGACGCCGCCCGACTGGAGCATCACGCCGATCCGGGGGCGGAGCTTCGCGGCCTCGGTGACCGGGTCGAGGCCGAGGACCCGTACCGTCCCGTCATCCGGGCGGCGGTAGCCCTCGCAGGTTTCTACGGTGGTGGTCTTGCCGGCGCCGTTGGGACCGAGGACGGCGGTGACCGTGCCGGTGCGTACACACAGGTCGAGGCCGTCCACAGCGGTCTTGGGGCCGTACCGCTTCACCAGGTTCCTGACCTGTACGACGGGCTCGCTCTTCATGGCCGGTAAGTCTAGGCAGGGGCGGGAAGGGCCCGTCTCCCGGGGCTGAATTAGGTAACCCTAAGTGATGAACGGCACCGTAGATCGTTTCGGACCGTGGTTGTCAGGGCTCGATGAATTACGCAACAATGGCGTTGTGAAATACGGCGAGGCCAAGCGGGAGTCACCGCAGGAGGAACTCGCGACCGGAGAGCGCTCGACGCGCAACCGGGTCGCGCGCTCCATCCTGGACCACGGCCCGTCCACCGTTGCCGAGCTGGCGAAGCGCCTCGGCCTCACCCAGGCCGCGGTCCGCCGCCATCTCGACGCCCTCGCCTGCGACGGCGTCGTCGAAGCCCGCGAACAGCGGGTGTACGGGGCGCGGAGCCGTGGCCGCCCGGCCAAGGCGTTCGCCCTCACCGACTGCGGGCGCGACGCCTTCGACCAGTCCTACGACAAGCTCGCCGCGGACGCGCTGCGCTGGATCGCCGAGACCTCGGGCGACGAAGCGGTCATCGCCTTCGCCCGGGCCAGGATCGCGGCCCAGTCCGAGGCGTACCGCACAGCGATCGAGGCCGCGGATCCCGAGGCGCGCACCGAGGCGCTGGCCAAGGCCTTGTCCGTCGACGGGTACGCTGCTACGGCGCGTAGCGCGCCCGGCCCGCAGCAGGGCGAGCAGCTGTGCCAGCACCACTGCCCGGTCGCTCATGTCGCCGAGCAGTATCCGCAGCTGTGCGAGGCGGAGACGGAGTTCTTCTCCAGCCTCCTCGGGACGCATGTGCAGCGTCTGGCCACCATCGCCCACGGCGACGGTGTGTGCACGACGTACATTCCGCGCAGCGGCCACTCAGCACCACAGACCACCAATTCAGCATCTGCAAGCACGGCCGGGAGGAACCCCGCATGACGCTCCCTACGGAGACTGCCCACCCTGAGCTCGAGGGTCTGGGTACGTACGAATTCGGCTGGGCCGACTCCGACGCGGCAGGCGCCGCAGCCAAGCGCGGGCTCTCCGAGGATGTCGTCCGCGACATCTCGGCGAAGAAGAACGAGCCCGAGTGGATGCTGAAGCTGCGCCTCAAGGGCCTGAGGCTGTTCGACAAGAAGCCCATGCCGAACTGGGGCTCCGACCTGTCGGGCATCGACTTCGACAACATCAAGTACTTCGTGAGGTCCACGGAGAAGCAGGCGGAGTCCTGGGAGGACCTGCCCGAGGACATCAAGAACACCTACGACAAGCTCGGTATCCCGGAGGCGGAGAAGCAGCGCCTGGTCGCCGGTGTCGCCGCGCAGTACGAGTCCGAGGTCGTCTACCACCAGATCCGTGAGGACCTGGAGGAGCAGGGCGTCATCTTCCTCGACACCGACACCGCGCTGAAGGAGCACCCGGAGCTCTTCAAGGAGTACTTCGGCACCGTCATCCCGGTCGGCGACAACAAGTTCGCCTCGCTGAACTCGGCCGTGTGGTCCGGTGGGTCGTTCATCTATGTGCCCAAGGGTGTCCGCGTCGACATCCCGCTGCAGGCCTACTTCCGTATCAACACGGAGAACATGGGCCAGTTCGAGCGGACGCTGATCATCGTCGACGAGGACGCCTACGTTCACTACGTCGAGGGCTGCACCGCCCCGATCTACTCCTCCGACTCGCTGCACTCCGCGGTCGTCGAGATCATCGTGAAGAAGGGCGGCCGCTGCCGCTACACGACGATCCAGAACTGGTCGAACAACGTCTACAACCTGGTCACCAAGCGCGCCGTGGCCTACGAGGGCGCGACCATGGAGTGGGTCGACGGCAACATCGGCTCCAAGGTCACCATGAAGTACCCGGCCGTGTACCTGATGGGCGAGCACGCCAAGGGCGAGACCCTGTCCATCGCCTTCGCGGGCGAGGGCCAGCACCAGGACGCCGGCGCCAAGATGGTCCACATGGCGCCGAACACCTCCTCCAACATCGTCTCCAAGTCGGTGGCGCGGGGCGGCGGCCGTACCTCCTACCGCGGCCTGATCGAGATCGGCGAGGGCGCGCCGGGCGCGAAGTCCAACGTCCTCTGTGACGCGCTGCTGGTCGACACGATCTCGCGCTCCGACACCTACCCCTACGTCGACGTCCGCGAGGACGACGTGTCGATGGGGCACGAGGCGACCGTCTCCAAGGTCTCCGAGGACCAGCTCTTCTACCTGATGAGCCGTGGTCTGACGGAGTTCGAGGCGATGGCGATGATCGTGCGCGGCTTCGTCGAGCCGATCGCGAAGGAGCTGCCGATGGAGTACGCCCTCGAGCTCAACCGGCTGATCGAGCTGCAGATGGAGGGTTCGGTCGGCTAGCACAGCCTGATGACCGAATCCCCCGACTTTTGACAGAGAAAGCGAGCACTACGACAGCCATGGCTGAGGCTCAGAACATTCCGGCGGGGTCCACCACCACCGGGTCCATCGCGGTGGCCGCCGAGTCGACCGTCGCCACGCGCATGAGCGCGCCCCCGTCCTTCGACGTCGCGGACTTCCCGGTCCCGCACGGCCGTGAGGAGGAGTGGCGGTTCACGCCGCTGGAGCGGCTGCGCGGGCTGCACGACGGCACGGCCGTCGCCACCGGTGGCGGTGTGAAGGTCGCGATCGAGGCTCCCGAGGGCGTCACGGTCGAGACCGTCGGCCGCGACGACTCCCGGCTCGGGAAGGCCGGCACTCCGGTGGACCGCGTCGCCGCCCAGGCGTACACGTCCTTCGAACAGGCGTCCGTCGTCACGGTCGCCAAGGAGGCCGTGCTCACCGAGCCGATCCGCATCGCGGTGCACGGCGAGGGCGGCGTGGCCTACGGCCACCAGGTCATCGAGCTGGGTGCCTTCGCCGAGGCCGTCGTCGTCATCGACCACACCGGTGACGCGGTGCTCGCCGCCAACGTCGACTACGTCCTCGGTGACGGCGCGAAGCTCACCGTCGTCTCCGTGCAGGACTGGGACGAGACCGCCGTCCACGTCGGCCAGCACAACGCGCTGGTCGGCCGGGACGCCTCGTTCAAGTCGATCGTCGTCACCTTCGGCGGTGACCTCGTCCGTCTCCACCCGCGCGTCAGCTACGCGGGCACCGGCGGCGAGGCCGAGCTCTTCGGTCTGTACTTCACCGACAAGGGCCAGCACCAGGAGCACCGCCTCCTGGTCGACCACAACACCCCGCACTGCAAGTCCAACGCCGCCTACAAGGGCGCGCTCCAGGGCGAAGGCGCACACGCGGTGTGGATCGGTGACGTCCTCATCCGGGCCAGGGCCGAGGGCACCGACACCTACGAGATGAACCGCAACCTCGTCCTCACGGACGGCGCGCGGGTCGACTCGGTGCCCAACCTGGAGATCGAGACCGGCGAGATCGTCGGCGCCGGCCACGCCTCCGCGACCGGCCGCTTCGACGACGAGCAGCTCTTCTACCTGATGTCCCGTGGCATCCCGGCCGAGGAGGCCCGTCGGCTCGTCGTGCGCGGCTTCTTCGCCGAGCTGGTCCAGCAGATCGGTCTGCCGGACGTCGAGGCGCGGCTGCTCGACAAGATCGAGACCGAGCTGAAGGCTTCCGTCTGATGGCCTTCGTCAAAGCCTGTGCGCTGAGTGAGCTGGAGGACGACACCCCGAAGCGGGTGGAGCTCGACGGCGTCCCGGTGTCCGTCGTCCGTACCGAGGGCGAGGTGTTCGCGATCAACGACATCTGCTCGCACGCGAACGTCTCACTGTCCGAGGGAGAGGTCGAGGACTGCATGATCGAGTGCTGGCTGCACGGCTCCAGCTTCGACCTGCGCACCGGCAAGCCGTCCGGCCTTCCCGCGACGCGCCCCGTCCCCGTATACCCCGTCAAGATCGAAGGGGACGATGTGCTCGTCTCCGTCACCCAGGAGTCCTGAGTCACCCATGGCAACGCTTGAAATCCGCGACCTGCACGTTTCCGTCGAGGCCGACAACGCCACGAAGGAGATCCTCAAGGGCGTCGACCTGACCGTGAAGCAGGGCGAGACCCACGCCATCATGGGCCCCAACGGGTCCGGCAAGTCCACCCTCGCGTACTCCCTCGCGGGTCACCCCAAGTACACGATCACCAGCGGTTCGGTGACCCTGGACGGCGAGGACGTCCTGGAGATGACCGTCGACGAGCGCGCCCGCGCCGGTCTGTTCCTCGCGATGCAGTACCCGGTCGAGATCCCCGGCGTCTCGGTCTCCAACTTCCTCCGCACCTCCGCCACCGCCGTCCGCGGCGAGGCCCCCAAGCTGCGTACCTGGGTGAAGGAGGTCAAGGAGACGATGGCCGGGCTCCAGATGGACCCGGCGTTCGCCGAGCGCAACGTCAACGAGGGCTTCTCCGGCGGTGAGAAGAAGCGCCACGAGATCCTTCAGCTGGAGCTCCTCAAGCCGAAGGTCGCGATCCTCGACGAGACCGACTCCGGTCTGGACGTCGACGCCCTGCGCATCGTCTCCGAGGGCGTCAACCGGGTCCGCGAGACCGGCGAGGTCGGCACCCTGCTGATCACGCACTACACGCGGATCCTCCGCTACATCAAGCCCGACTTCGTGCACGTCTTCGCCAACGGCCGCATTGCCGAGTCCGGCGGCGCCGAGCTCGCCGACAAGCTGGAGAACGAGGGCTACGAGGCATATGTGAAGGGTGGCGCTTCCGCGTGACGCAGCTGCCGGGCCTCCTCGACACCGAGGCGATCCGCAAGGACTTCCCCCTGCTGGATCGTACGGTCCACGACGGGAAGAAGATCGTCTACCTGGACAGCGCCGCGACCTCGCAGAAGCCGCGCCAGGTGCTCGACGCGCTCAACGAGTACTACGAGCGGCACAACGCCAATGTGCACCGCGGTGTGTACACGATCGCGGAGGAGGCCACGGCGCTGTACGAGGGCGCCCGTGACAAGGTCGCCGCGTTCATCAACGCGCCCAGCCGCAACGAGGTGATCTTCACCAAGAACGCCTCCGAGTCGCTCAACCTCGTGGCCAACATGCTCGGCTGGGCCGATGAGCCCTACCGGGTGGACCACGACACCGAGATCGTCACCACGGAGATGGAGCACCACTCCAACATCGTGCCGTGGCAGCTGCTCTCGCAGCGCACCGGCGCGAAGCTGAAGTGGTTCGGCATCACCGACGACGGCCGCCTCGACCTGTCCAACATCGACGAGATCATCACGGAGAAGACGAAGATCGTCTCCTTCACCCTGGTCTCGAACATCATGGGCACGATCAACCCGGTCGAGAAGATCATCCGCCGTGCCCAGCAGGTCGGCGCGCTGGTCTGCATCGACGCCTCGCAGGCCGCCCCGCACATGGTGCTAGACGTGCAGGCGCTGCAGGCGGACTTCGTGGCCTTCACCGGTCACAAGATGGTCGGCCCGACCGGCATCGGCGTTCTCTGGGGACGGCAGGAGCTCCTGGAGGACCTGCCGCCGTTCCTCGGTGGCGGCGAGATGATCGAGACCGTGTCGATGCACTCGTCGACGTACGCCCCCGCGCCGCACAAGTTCGAGGCCGGTACGCCCCCGATCGCCCAGGCCGTCGGCCTCGGCGCGGCCGTGGACTACCTCTCGGCGATCGGCATGGAGAAGATCTACCGGCACGAGCACGCGATCACCGAGTACGCGGTGAAGCGGCTCCTGGAGGTCCCGGACCTCAGGATCATCGGTCCTGCGACGGCCGAGGACCGCGGCGCCACGATCTCCTTCACGCTCGGCGACATCCACCCCCACGACGTGGGCCAGGTACTCGACGAGCAGGGCATCGCGGTCCGGGTCGGACACCACTGCGCACGGCCGGTCTGCCTGCGGTACGGAATTCCTGCGACGACGCGAGCGTCGTTCTATCTGTACTCCACGCCCGCCGAGGTCGACGCCCTGGTGGACGGTCTGGAACACGTACGGAACTTTTTCGGTTAATAGACGCAGCGGCTGAGGGTTGACTGGTGAAGCTTGATTCCATGTACCAGGAAGTGATCCTGGACCACTACAAGCACCCCCACGGGCGCGGCCTGCGGGACGGCGACGCCGAGGTGCACCACGTCAACCCGACGTGCGGCGACGAGATCACTCTCCGGGTGAAGTACGACGGCGAGACCATCGTCGATGTGTCGTACGAGGGTCAGGGCTGCTCCATCAGCCAGGCCAGCGCATCCGTGCTGAACGACCTGTTGGTCGGCAAGGAGCTGGGCGAGGCGCAGAAGATCCAGGAGACTTTCCTGGAACTGATGCAGTCGAAGGGCCAGCTGGAGCCGGACGACGCGATGGAGGAGGTACTGGAGGACGCGGTCGCGTTCGCCGGTGTCTCGAAGTACCCGGCCCGGGTCAAGTGCGCGCTACTGAGCTGGATGGCGTGGAAGGACGCGACGGCGAAAGCGCTGTCCGAAGGGAAGACGGCATGAGCGAGAACACGGTGACACCCGACGAGGGCCTGACGACCAAGCCGGCCTCCGAGGAGGAGGTCCGCGAGGCCCTGTACGACGTCGTCGACCCCGAGCTGGGCATCGACGTCGTCAACCTGGGCCTGATCTACGGCATCCATATCGATGACGCCAACATCGCCACCCTCGACATGACCCTGACGTCCGCGGCCTGCCCGCTGACCGATGTCATCGAGGACCAGGCGAAGTCCGCGACCGACGGCATCGTCAGTGAGCTGCGGATCAACTGGGTCTGGATGCCGCCGTGGGGCCCGGACAAGATCACGGACGACGGGCGCGAGCAGCTGCGCGCGCTCGGCTTCAACGTCTGAGCCATCCGCACCGCCGAACGGCCCCCGGCTTCTTCCGGGGGCCGTTCGGCGTTGTTCGTCTGCTGTATGCATGATGTGTCTTTGCCGTTGGTACGGGAGACGCAACCTGCTCCTCGACATCACGCCGACGAGAGGCACGCTGTGCTGCATCAGCTTTCGCTCCAGAACCGCCGGGCGGCCGCCGCCGCGGGCGGTGTTCTCGTGCTGGCCGCTCTGGGGGTCAACACCCCCGCACACGCTGCGAGTTACGGAACGCCGACGATCGGGCTCTCGGTCTCCTATCTCTCCGGAGCCGTCGGTGCGACCGGTGACCCCGTGGTCACCGTCACCGTCGCGCAGAGTGGCGCCGATGTCACCGCGCTCGGTGTGGCGGCGTCCGCCAGCTCCAAGTCGTCCGTCGCCGGAACCGGTGATGTGACCGTGACGGGGACCGGCGCCACCCGGCAGCTCACGGTCGCCGCGCACGCGCGCGGCTACACGGACCTCACGATCAAGGTCACCGGGCTCGGCGGCAAGACCGCCACCAGGACGCTGCACTACGCAGCGTCCGCCGCCGTGCGGAACTCCGCAGACACGCGCTACCTCACCGGGTCCTCGGACGCCTCGGCCGCCGTCGATGTCGGCGGCGGGTACGCGGTCGTGGCCGACGACGAGTCCAACGCGCTGCGGCTGTACAGCCGTTCGGCATCCGGTGCGCCCGTGCGGAGCTGGGACGTCGGCTCGGCGCTCGGAGCGGACAAGGAGATCGACATCGAGGGCGCGGCCCGGGTCGGGAACACCATCTACTGGACCGGTTCGCTCGGCAACAACAAGGACGGCGAGTACAAGTCCGACCGCAACACCGTCTTCACCACGACGGTGACCGGGTCGGGCGCCGCCACCCAGCTCACGGTCGGCGGCTCGTACAAGAAGCTCCGGGACGACCTCGTCGCCTGGGACAAGGCGAACGGCAACCGGTACGGCTTCGCCGCGGGGACGGCGGACGGTGAAGCACCCAAGCAGATCGACGGGTTCAACATCGAGGGCCTGGAGTTCGCGCCCGGCTCGACGACCACCGCGTACCTCGGCTTCCGGGCGCCCCTCGTGCCGCCGAAGGAAGGGGGCAAGGCCCTGATCGTGCCTGTCACCAACTTCGACAAGGTGGCCGGCAGCGGGGCGAAGGCGGTCATCGGTACGCCGATCGAGCTGGACCTCGGCGGGCTCAGCATCCGGGACATCCGCAAGAACGCCGCCGATCAGTATCTGATCGTGGCCGGCTCCTGGGCGGCCGACGACAACTCCGACCCGTACGCCCTCTACACGTGGGACGGCGTCGCCGCACACGCGCCGGTCAAGCGGGCCGATCTGCCGACCGCGGACCCGGGCGGCTGGGAGGCCGTCGTCGACGTTCCGGACCTGACGGTTCCGGGCGCCCGGGCGCAGCTGATCACGGACGCGGGATCGGCCGATCTGTACGGGGACGGCACGGAGGCGAAGGACCTCGACCATGCCGAGTGGAAGAAGTCCCGGGCCGTCTGGTTCACCGTCGGCGGCTGACGCAACGGTTGGCTTCGCGAATTGATGTGGCGAACGGCCGTGCCCGCCAGGCAGACTGGCGGGCACGGCCGTTTCCTTTTACAGCATCGTTGTCGACACCCACGATCTTCCGTCGCTCGCCCGCTTCTGGTGCCAAGTGCTCGACTGGAAGGTGCTCTTCGAGGCCGACGACGAAATCGTCATCGGCGCCGACAAGTCCGCGGTTCCCGGTATCACCTTCGTCCCCGTGCCGGAGAGGAAGACGGTCAAGAACCGGCTGCACATCGACCTCGCCCCCGATGACCAGGCCGTCGAGGTCGAGCGCATCATCGGGCTCGGGGCACGCCGGGTCGAGATCGGGCAGGGCGCGGATGTGAGCTGGGTGCTGCTGGCGGATCCCGAGGGGAACGAGTTCTGTGTGCTCACCCCGAAGAACTCGCTCATCGACTGAAGGACCCTAGGGGCCGTACTGCGGCGGTACGGCTGCCGCCTCGGCGAGGACCGGGCCCAGGTTCTCCGTACGCATGCGCCGGTCGACGTAGAGGAGTCCGGTCACCAGCTGCGGGAACGTTGCCGAGACGAGCTGACCGATCAGCTGTCCCAGCAAGAGGATCACCACATAGCCGCTCATCGCGAAGACGATCGACGCGGGGTTCGGGTCGTCGTCCAGGGTCGAGCCGCCGATGACGCCGGAGAACATGCCGAGGAACGAGAACGGGATCTGGATGAAGTAGTTCGCCACGGCCGCCATGCCGAAGGCCAGCAAGCTGATCCCGAAGATCCGCCACCAGTCGCCGCGCACCAGCTGCGACGAGCGGCGCAGTGCCGCCACAGGGCGCTGCCCCTCGAAGACCACGGCCGAGGGGGCCAGGCTGAATTTCACCCAGAGCCAGGCCGCCAGAGGTGCGGTGGCCAGGGCGCCCAGGAAGCCGAGCGAGGTCCACACCGCGGCGCCGGCCCCGTCCGCCAGTGTGATCGCGCCGATCATGAGGGCGAGGAAGCCGATCAACGCCAGCACCACCGGGATCATCGCGATCAGGGCCGTCAGGATCACTGTTCCGATCAACGCCGGCACGCGGGCCCAGGCCCGGCGCCAGATGACGGAGAAGGTCGTCGGCCTGCCCAGTACGGCCTCCTGCAGGACCGCGGGAACGGCCGCGTACATCATGGCTGTGCTGATCATGAGTGCGACCATGGCGACCAGCCAGAAGGCGCCGAAGGCGATCAGTACCGGTGTGAGGTCCTTCGACGACGGGTCCTCCTCGGCGCTGAGCGAGATGACCCGGTGCAGATGGTCACTGACCGCGGAGTACGCGATCAGGGCCGCCGCCCCCACGGCAACCAGCGCCCCGCCGTACACGGCCACACCGATGCCGAACAGCTGCTTCCAGTAGCGCCCCAACGTGCTGAAGGCGCCGCCGAGTATGTCCCCGAGTTTCAGGGGTGCCAGCGGTATCACTCCGGGCTTCGGCGGCGGCATCCAGCCGCCCCATCCCGGTGGCCCTCCGTACGGTGCTCCGCCGTACGGCGGACCGCCGCCCCACCCTGCGTCCTGCGCCACTGCTGCTCCGTTGTGTTGTCGTCCTGTGTGCTGGTCGGGACACCGTAGCGTCCCGGATGGCGCAAAGCTGCCGTACCGTGGGGCGAGCAGCGATGCGTACACTCGTACACATGGGATATGGACTGCTCGCCGCGGCGATCGCGGCGGAGGTGGCCGGCACGACGGCCATGAAATACAGCGAGGGCTTCACCCGGCTCTGGCCCTCGCTCATCACCGTCGCGGGCTATCTCATAGCCTTCACGCTGCTCGCCCAGACGTTGAAGACGCTGTCGATGGGCACCGCCTATGCCATCTGGGCCGGAATCGGGACCGCCGCGGTCGCCGCCATCGGCATCCTCTTCATGGGGGAGTCCGGCAACCTGGTCAAGCTGGCGGGCATAGCGCTGGTCATCGCCGGAGTGGTGGTGCTGAATCTGGGAGGGGCCCACTGATGACACGCCGTTACGACCCCGAGCGGCGCGGCCGCATCATCGATGCCGCGATCCGGGTGGTCGGTGCCAAGGGCATCGCGGGGCTCAGTCACCGCTCCGTCGCGGCCGAGGCAGATGTGCCGCTCGGCTCGACGACGTATCACTTCGCCTCGCTGGACGAGCTGTTGATCGCGGCCCTGCGCCGGTCGAACGAGAACTTCGCCGAGGTCATGCGGGAGTGCGGGGCCCTGACGGACCCGGCCGCCGATCTCGCCGGGGAACTGGCCGGGCTGCTGGGGGAGTACTTCTCCGGTGGGCGCGGGCGGGCCGAGCTGGAGTACGAGCTGTACCTCGCCGCGCTCCGCAGACCCGCGTTGCGGCCCGTCGCCGCCGAATGGACCGACGGCACGGCCGAACTGCTGTCCCGGCGGACCGATCCGGCCACGGCGAGGGCGCTGATCGCGCTCATGGACGGGATCTGTCTGCAGGTGCTGCTCACCGGCGGGGAGTACGACGAGGCGTACGTGCGGGAGATGCTGGGGCGCGTCGCCGGCTGATGGCTCCGCCCTCAAGCCCGAGGGCTTCGGTTTCCGGGCCGCTCCGGAGCGCCGGGCAGGCTTGCCCTTCGGATCGCCGTCAGCGCCGCCTGTACGCTCGCTTCGATGTCCGTGATCGGGTAGAACGCCTCGTGGATCGTCCGGTCCCCGTCCACCACCAGCGTCAGCCGCTTCAGCCGGCTGGTCCCCGCCGCACGGAACGTCGGCAGCCGCAGCGCCGCCGTCAGCTCCAGCTCCGCGTCGGACAGCAGCGGGAAACGCAGCCGCTCCGCGTCCGCGAACGCCCGCTGCTCGTCCGGGCGTTGGGTGGACACCCCGTGCACGGTCGCGCCCGTCGCCGTGAACTCGGCCAACTGGTCGCGATACGTACAGGATTCGAGGGTGCAGCCGCTCGCACCCGGGATCTCGGACCAGCCCGGCGGATAGGCGTCCCGGCGGGCGTAGGCGCCGGGGAAGCAGTACAGGACGGTGTACGGGGTGTCGGCGACCGGGTCGCGCAACACGCCGTCGTGGTCCAGTAGTTGCAGCTCGGGCAGGCGTGTGCCCACCAGGGCGTGCACCCGTGCCGCCTCCTTCGATGCCTCCGTGGCCGTCGCCATCATCTCCCCGTCTCCCAGCACCCAGGTGTCGCCCCAGTCCTGGAGCGCGATCAGTACGGGCAGCAGTGCGCGTCCACGCCGGGTGAGCCGGTACTCGTACCGGGGCGGCCGGTCCTGGTACGGCTCCCGGGACAGCACTCCCGCGTCGACCAGCAGCCGCAACCGCTCGGTCAGCACCTTGCGGGACACGCCCAGCTCTTCCTGGAGCGCGTCGAAGCGGTGCACCCCGCGCGCCGTGTCCCGCACGATCAGCAGGGTCCACCAGTCGCCGACGACATCGAGCGCCTGGGCGATCGCGCAGTCGGCGTCGGCCAGGCTGGTGCGCTGGGGCATGGGCTCCTCCGTCGGTCTCCCGCGGCCTCTCTTGCCTGATTGACCTGTAGGAAAGCATGATGCCATAGTCAGTTCCCAAGAGAGACTCGCTCGGGAGAGGCGTATGAGGTCCTTCGGGATCGTGCGGGCCGTACCGCGCACGGTACGGCTGCTGGCCTTCGGTTCCTTTCTCAACGGAGTCGTCAGCTTCACCTTCGTCTATTTCTTCATCTATCTGACCGGCCCGCGCGGACTGACCGTCCCGCAGGCCGGAGTGATCGCGGGTGTCGGCGGCATCGGCCTGGTCGCGGGGAACTTCACCGGCGGCTGGTTCGGCGACCACTACGGCCACCGCCGGATGCTCCTGACCGGTTCGCTGGTGAGCGGGGCGGCGCTCGCCACCCTGCCGGTCCTGCCGGTCGCGGCGATGTACGGCGTGCTGCCGCTCGCGCAGTACGCGGCAGGTGTCGTACGCGCGGCCAACGCCGCACTCGTCGCCGTCTCCGTCCCCGAGGGCAGCCGGCGCCAGAGCTTCGCCCTCGTGCGGGCCGGGAGCAACGCGGCGTTCGCCGTCGGTCCGCCGCTCGGCGCGCTGATCGCCGCCCACTTCTCGTACGACTGGCTGTTCGTCGCCGACGGCCTCGGGACGCTGCTCTTCGCCGGATACGCGTCGACGGTGCTTCCGGCGCACGGCACCGCGCACAACCGGCCGGTGCGCGAGCCCGGTGGGCCCGGGCTCTGGCGGGAACTGCGGGCCAGGCCCGCCGTGCCGGTCCTGCTCGCCGCGATCCTCTGCGTCGACCTCGTCTACCGGCAGCAGTACTCGACGCTGCCCGTCTTCCTGTCCGAGCACGGCCACAGCGCCCAGTTCTACGGCTGGCTGCTCTCCGTCAACGGTGGCCTCATCCTGCTGCTCGAACTCCCCGCGGCGCACGCGCTGCGCCGGCGCGCGCCGCTGGGCATCGTGGGCACCGGGCTGCTGCTCGTGGGGCTGGGATACGCGGTGCTGATCCCGGGGGCCGGGGCGCTGTTCGCCGTCACC
This sequence comes from Streptomyces sp. NPDC037301, assembly GCF_055602785.1. Taxonomy (NCBI): domain Bacteria; kingdom Bacillati; phylum Actinomycetota; class Actinomycetes; order Kitasatosporales; family Streptomycetaceae; genus Streptomyces; species Streptomyces sp. NPDC037301. The sequence goes on along the minus strand of NZ_JBVJWD010000010.1, from coordinate 128,893 downwards.
ATGATGGCGTCACTGACCGCGGGCGAGATCCTCTACAAGACCACCGCGACGGCGTACGTCGCCGATCAGGCTCCCGCCCATGCGCAGGGCCGCTTCCAGAGCCTGTACGCGGGCGCCTCCATCAGCGGCCAGGTGCTGGCGCCGCCGATCGGCGGCGCCCTCTACGCCGCTGCGCCGGGACTGCTCTGGCCGGCCTGCGCGGTGCTGGCGGGCGGTGCGGGGGCGGCGGTGCTGGCGGTGCGGCGGCTGCGCGGGCCGGTGCGCGAGGAGACATCCGCACCGGCACCCGAACGGCAGGCGCAGCCCGGCTGACCGGGTGGTCGTGGGCTCCCGGGGACCGCGCGCGACCATCCGGCGAGACCGGTTGGCTCCGGCGGCGCCTCGCCGGTTAGGTTCGTGTCATGACCGACACGACTCCTGCTCGCACCACCGGCGCCGTCGCCGCCGGCCTCGCCACCATCGCCGGCGACGGTTCCGTTCTCGACACCTGGTTCCCCGCCCCCGAGCTCACCGCAGAGCCCGGCCCGGCCGGAACCGAACGGCTCACCCCCGACCAGGCCGTCAATCTTCTCGGCGAGGGCGCCGCAAAGGCCATCGGTGTGGACGCCCGCCGCGGTGTCGAGATCGTTGCCGTACGTACGGTCATCGCTTCGCTCGACGACAAGCCGCTCGACGCGCACGACGCGTACCTGCGCCTGCACCTCCTCTCGCACCGCCTCGTCCAGCCGCACGGTCAGAACCTGGACGGCCTCTTCGGCCTCCTCGCCAACGTCGCCTGGACCTCGCTCGGCCCGGTCGCCGTCGACGACGTGGAGAAGGTGCGGCTGAACGCCCGCGCCGAGGGCCTGCACCTCCAGGTCACCTCGGTCGACAAGTTCCCCCGGATGACGGACTACGTCGCGCCGAAGGGCGTCCGGATCGCCGACGCCGACCGGGTCAGGCTCGGCGCGCACCTCGCCTCCGGTACCACCGTCATGCACGAGGGCTTCGTCAACTTCAACGCGGGCACCCTCGGCACGTCGATGGTCGAGGGCCGGATCTCCGCCGGTGTCGTCGTCGGCAACGGCTCCGACATCGGCGGCGGCGCCTCCACCATGGGCACCCTCTCCGGCGGCGGCAAGGAGCGCATCGTCATCGGCGAGCGCTGCCTGATCGGCGCCGAGGCCGGTGTCGGGATCGCGCTCGGCGACGAGTGCGTCGTCGAGGCCGGGCTCTACATCACGGCCGGCAGCCGCATCACGCTGCCGGACGGCCAGATCGTCAAGGCCCGTGAGCTCTCCGGCGCCTCGAACATCCTCTTCCGCCGCAACTCGGTCACCGGCGCCGTCGAGGCCCGCCCGAACAACGCGGTCTGGGACGGCCTCAACGAAATCCTGCACAGCCACAACTAGCCCGTAGCGGCGAGGAGTTCCTCGTACGCCCTCCGCAGCCCGTCGGCCGCTTCGCGCCCGGCGGGCTGCAGCGGTTCCCGGACCGGTCCGGCGTCGAGCAGCGCCTTCGCCGTGACCGTGCCGGGCAGTCCGGACGCCATCATCAGCTCGGCGAGCGGGACGGTCAGCCGGTTGAGCCGGGCGGCCCCCGCGGTGTCCCCGGCGTCGAAGGCGTCCAGGACCGCCCTCAGTTGCCGGGGCGCGACATTGGCGACCGTGCTGACATAGCCCGCGGCGCCCACCGCGTACAACGGAAGATTCAGCTCCTCGCAGCCCGAGTAGTACGCCAGCGAGGTCGCGCCGATCACCTTCGTGGAGCCGAGCAGGTCGTACGCGCAGTCCTTCACGGCCACGATGCGCGGGTGCTCCGCGAGCCGCAGCAGGGTCTCCGGCTCGATGCGGGTGCCGGTGCGACCGGGGATGTCGTACAGCATCAGCGGAAGGCCGGTCGCGTCGGCGACGCGGCAAAAGTGCGCCTCGACGGCGGCCTGCGGCGGTCTGCTGTAGTAGGGCGTCACCACCAACAGGCCGTCCGCGCCCGCCTGTTCGGCCTGCTGGGCGAGGGTCACGGTATGCCGGGTGTCCGAGCTGCCGACCCCGGCGACGATCGGCACGCCGTCGCCGACCGCCGCCCTGACCGCCCGCAGCAGTGCGGTCTTCTCGGCGTCGGTGGTGGTCGGGGACTCGCCGGTGGTGCCGCTGAGCACCAGACCGTCGCAGCCGTCGGCGACCAGGGAGGCGGCATGCTTCTGGGCGGCGTCCGGGTCCAGCGCGCCGGAAGCGGTGAACGGTGTGATCATCGCGCAGAGCGCGTGGCCGAAGGGGGCTACGGGTGCTGTCATCCCTGAAGTGTCGGCGGCCGGACAGTGAAGGTCCACTTAGTTCTTCTTGGGGTGAAGGGGAAGGAGTGCTCAACAATTGGTGGGAGGGGGCTGCGCGCTCTGGCATGATCGAACGCCTATGCGGCAGACCGACACGGGGGCGGGGTCATGAGCATGCGGGAACTGAAGCGGGCGAGGGCCGGGCGACGGAGGCCGACGGCGGCCGTGCTCAGGGCCGGGGCGCTGGGACTGTCGCTCTCGGGTTGCGCCGGATTTCTCGTCCCGGCGGGCGAGGGCGAGCCGGAGCCCACGCCGAGCGCCTCGTACGGGGTGCACGCCGACAAGCTGCCGTCACCGTTTCCCAGAATCTCCGCCGCGCTCCCCGACCGGCCGCCGCCTCCGTCGGCGCAGGGGCCCGCCCCCACGCCCACCACGGGCGCCGGCTGCCCGTCCTTCGGAGTCGTCGTCGACATGGGCGAGGTACAGGCCGCGCTGGGCCACCGGGCCGTCGGCCTCACCCTCACCAACTGCGGCAGCAAGCCGTACCGCGTCGACGGGTATCCGTCCGTCCGGGCCCTGGACGACGCCGGTGACCCGCTGCCGGTCCCGGTGAATCCGGGCTCCTCCTACATGGGGAGCGACCCGGGGCCGAAGGAGGTCATGCTGAAGCCGGGACAGACGGTGCGGTCGCTCCTCGCCTGGGTCTCCACCCCGACCGGCGGCGACCTCATCGAGGGCGACGCGCTGGAGATCGCACCGGCCCCCGGCCTGGAAGCGCGCACCTTCCCGCTGGAGGGAAGCGACGTACGGCTGCTCGACGAGCTGAACATGACCGCCTGGCGGACCGAACCGTCCCGGTAGCCCGCCGAAAAGGGAATCAGAGAACGAGCTTGAAGCCTTCGTGGCTGCGGGCGAAGCCCAGCGACTCGTAGAACCGGTGTGCGTCCGTACGCCGCTTGTTGCTGGTCAATTGCATCAGCCCGCACCCGCGCAGCCGGGCCCGGTCGAAGGCCTGCTTCATCAGCTCCCGGCCCAGTCCGCCGCCCCGCCGGTCGGCCCTGATCCGTACCGCCTCGATCAGCGCCCGCTCCTCGCCGTGCTTGCCGAGCCCCGGTATGTAGGTCGCCTGCAGACAGCCCAGGACGGTGTCGCCGTCGACCAGCACGAGCATCTCGTTGCGCGGGTCGCTCTCGATGGCGGCGAAGGCCTTCTCGTACCTGTCGTCGACCACGACCGAGGCCGGGTCGACTACCCGTTCCTCGTCTTCGAGGAGGGCGAGGACGGCGGGCAGGTCGGCGCGGGTGGCGGTACGAAGGATCACGGCCCGGAGTCTGGCACGGGCGCCGGAGCGCTCAGTACCCGGGCACCGGTGCGGCCGCGTGACTGACCGGCACCGTGTGCGTGACCCAGGGGGCCCGCGCCGCATCGCCGCGCAGATGGAGCAGGAACGATGTGGGCTCGCGGAGATAGCCGGGCGCCACGTCGCGCAGGGCGAGCCCGCTCTGCAGATACGTGCTGGGGGCGAGCGCCAGGGTGCTGCCCGCGAAGGCGGCCGTGACAGGGCGGTGGACATGACCGGCCAGCACCCGGACGACGTCCGGACGGGCGGCGACCACCTCCGCCAGCGCGCCGCCGTCCGCCAGCCGCATCCCGTCCAGGAACGGGATGCCGACCGGGACTGGCGGATGGTGCAGACAGACGAACGCCGGTACGCCAGGTCTGTCGGCGAGGACGCCGTCGAGCCAGCCGAGCTGCTCCGTCCCGAGCAGTCCGCCGCCGGAGCCGGCCACCTTCGAGTCCAGGGCGACCACAGTCAGCCCGGGGTGGTCCACGACGTAGTACGGATGCCGGGCACCGCCCAGGAACCGGGTCCCGCCGAACGCGTCGAGCAGCGCCGCCGGTTCGTCGTGATTGCCCGTCACCAGGTGTAACGGCAGCGGGAACCGCTCGATCACCTCCCGCAGCGCCTCGTACTCGTCGGGCCGTCCCCACTCGACCAGATCACCGGTGATCACCACCGCGTCCGGCCGCGGATCGAGCGCGAGCACCCGGCGCAGGGCCAGGTTCAGTCCGGCCGCCGGCTCACCGGCCAGGGCGCCGGTGGTGAGATGCGGATCGCTGAGGTGCGCCACGGAGAGCATCTCCCCACCGTTCCCGCTGCCGCCCGGACGCGGCAAGCGGTCACGCCGAGGGCGAACGGCGGCGCTCGACGCTCTTCGGAGCCGGCGAGGTCAGCGGCGCGCCATGTAGAGGGCGAAGACCTTGTGGAGCACCTTGTTGATCGGGTAGTCCCACTCGCCGATGTACTCGGCTGCCCGGCCGCCGGTGCCGACCTTGAAGCGCAGCAGGCCCAGGAGATGGTTGCTCTCGTCCAGGGTGTCGGTGATGCCGCGCAGGTCGTAGACGGCCGCGCCCCTCTCGTGCGCGTCGCTCATCATGCGCCACTGGATGGCGTTGTTCGGCTGGACCTCGCGCTTGCGGCCGGTCGAGGCGCCGTAGGAGTACCAGACGTGGTTCCCGACGGTCAGCATCGTCGCCGCGGCGAGCGTTTCGCCGTCGTGATGGGCGAGATAGAGCCGCATCCGGTCGGGGTCCTCGGTCCGCAGCGCGGTCCACATGCGCTGGAAGTAGACGAGCGGGCGGGGGATGAAGCGGTCGCGCCCGGCTGTCTCGCGGTACAGCTCGTAGAAGGCCGGAAGGTCCTCGTAGCCTCCCTCGACGACCTTGACGCCCGCCTTCTCCGCCTTCTTGATGTTGCGCCGCCACTGCTGGTTCAGATTGTTCCGGATCTCCTCCAGCGGCTGCCCGGCGAACGGCACCTGGAAGACGTACCGGGGCTGTCCGGCACTGAAACCGTCCTCGCCGCCCTCCTCGCCCTGCTGCCAGCCCAGTCGGCGCAGCTGTTCCACGAGCGCGGCGGCCTGCGGCTCGTTCACATCCGCCTCCACGTCGCGCAGCCGTCCGGTGGCCGGGTCGGCGATGGCGTCCTTGACGGTCCCGGCGTCCCAGCGCCGGGCGACCACCGGTGGGCCCATGCGCACCGAGAACGCACCCTGCGCCTTCAGATGCGCCAGCATCGGATCCAGCCACCGACTCAGACCGGCGTCGTGCCAGTCGATGACGGGGCCTTCCGGCAGATAGGCCAGATAGCGTCTCACCCGGGGGATCGGCCGGTAGAGGACGAGCCCGGCTCCGACGATCCGTTCCGGGCCGGTGCCGTCCCGGTCGAACCAGCCGATGCTCCCAGCGCGCCAGTCGGGCTTCACATCGCCCCACGACGGAACCTGCATATGGCTCACGGCGGGCCGGCTCGCGACGAACGCCAGATGTTCCTCCCGGGTGATCGTCTTGAGGCGCAGCTTCATGCGGTACTCCGTTCGTTGTCCTGTCGGTGGCCTGACGGCGTCAACGGGGAGTGTTGTTGACCTCAAGCGCACTTGACGTACCAGTGTGGTCAGCAGCGGCGCACCACATGGGTGCACCATTCAGGAGGACCCGTCATGAGTGTGCAATTCGAATCCCGTCCCGATCTTGCCCGTAATGACGTCGGACTGGTCAAGGCGAGCACCTGGGATGTCGGCACCCCCGAGCGGCAGCGGCAGACGGCCGAGGCCATTCGCAAGGTGTGGGACAGCCGTGACTGGCCGCATCCGGGGCTGCTCTCGTACACCGTCCATGTCGGGGAGGACGGGAAGACACTGTTCCACTACACCCAGTGGAGTGAGGAGCAGGCGTATCAGGACTTCTTCCGGCACGGCCGGGACGAGCGCAACGCGGACATCGACGCCGCCGTGCCGGGCATCCGGCGGCTCGGGCTGCACACTCTTGAGCTGTACCGTTCCGCGCTGCCGCGGGAGGGGGACGGGCGGGAGCCGGGGTGTGTCGTGATCGTCGACGTCGAGTTCGAGGGGGCGGACAAGGCGCGGCAGCGGGACTGGGTGGACACCGTGTTCGAGGCGTTGGGGACCGATCCCGCGCCCGCCCCCGGCGGCATCTCCGGACACTTCCATGTGAGCACCGACGGAACGCGCGTACTCAATTACGCCGAATGGCAGAGCGCGCAGGCCCATGTCGACGCGCTGGCCGGGCCCGGTGACGGGGTCGGGTCGAGGACGCCGCAGTGGGAGCGGGTGCAGTCGTACCCGGGGGTCATCGGCGGGGGCGTGCACCGGTACACGCCCGCGCTCAGCATGAGGCCGAGGGCGGGCGCGTAGCGTCGAGGGGGCTAAGGGCAAAAGCGGAGCACCTGCGGGTCGTGGTCGCTGTTCTGGTCGGCGAACTCGGCGTTGATGTGCACGCTGTCGTAGTGGAAGTCGTCGATCGACGGGCTGGTCAGGATCTGGTCGAGGACCTGGGTGTTGCCCTGGTAGACGTACGAGTAACGCTCCGGGCGCGGCAGGGACTTCACCGCCGGGTACAGCACGCCACCGGCCGTCAGCGCCTTTGTCGTGCCGGAGAACTCGAAGTCGTTGATGTCGCCGACGACCAGGACGTCCGCGTTCTTCTGGACGTTCAGCAGCTTTTTGACGAAGGTGTTGACCGCCTCGGCCTGCGCGTGCCGCTGGACCTCCGACGAGCGGGCCGGCGGCTGGTGCTGCGAGACGATGGACTCGTCGCCGCCCTTGGACGCGAAGTGGTTGGCGACGACGAAGACCGTACGGCCGCGGAAGCTGAACTGTCCGGCGAGCGGCTTGCGGCTGTCCTGCCACGCCGCGTTCGCCGGGTCGATCCGGCCCGGGGAGAGGGTCAGGGCCGCCCGGCCCCGCTCCCGTACGACATCGGTCGCCGTCGTCGCGTCGCCGCCCGCGCGGTCGGTGAACGACACCCGCTCCGGGTTGAAGAGGAACACCTGGCGGATGTTGCCGCCGGGCTCGCCGCCGTCCTTCTTGTCCTTCGGGTCGATGGAACGCCACTCGTACGCCGGGCCGCCCGCCGCCACGATCGCGTCGGTGAACTTCTCGACCGTTCGGTCGGCGGCGACCGTACCGTCGTTCTTCGCGCCGTTGTTGTCCTGGATCTCCTCCAGCGCCACGATGTCGGGCGAGGCGAGGTTGTCGACCACGGCGGCGGCGAGGGCGTCGAACTTCTCCTGCGGGTCGCCCGGGTCGAGGTTCTCGACGTTGTACGTCGCCACCGCCAGCTCGCCGCCGCGCTGCTTGCGGGTCGTCTCCCGGGCGAGGCCCTTGCCGGTGACCGTGCCCAGGGTGCGGGCGGTCAGCGTGTAGCCGCCGTACTGGTTGAAGTCGAGCGGGCCCTCGGTCGTACCGGAGAGCACGTCACCGACGTCGGCGGTCGGGAAGGGCTGCTCGGCGAGCGGCACCAGCGACTGGATCTGGAGCCGGCCGGTGTTCTGCGCGGTGTACGAGCCGTAGACCGTCCCGCCGCGGCGGCTCGCGTTCTCGTGCGGCTTCACCGTCACCCACAGCTCGGCGTGCGGGTCGGTGGCGCCGACCACCCGCGAGGTGCCGATGCGGATGTTCATGCCCTCCAGGGACTCGTAGTAGTCCAGGGCGTAGCGGGACGGGGCGAGGGGGAGCGCGTCGATGGAGCCGCCCGCCGCGGGGTCGCCCTCCGGGGTGTACCGCGAGGGGACCGTGCGCTTTGAGACCGTCACCGGCGCGGCTAGGGCGTTGCCGGAGGACACCACCGCGACGGTGGGCTTGCTGATCTGGGTGAGCGACTGATTGCCGGAGGAGGCGCCGCCCGGGACGTACTCGGTGACCGTGCCGGAGACCGTCACCGCGTCGCCGACCGCGACGGTCGGCGCGGAGCCGGTGTAGACGAAGACGCCCTCGCTGGTGGCGGGGTCGGCGTCGGGCTCGGGGTCCTGGAACCAGAAGCCCTTCGAGCCGTACGTCCGCACACCCGTGACGATGCCCGCGACACCGCTGACCTGCCGGCCGGTGAGCGGGGATATCCGGGTGGTGCCCTGGATGTCGTGGATCCGGACTTGGCCGTCGGCGGACGGGGAGGCGGACGCGGAGGTGGTGGCTGCGCCGGTGAGCAGGCCCGCGGCGAGCGCAGCGGTGACTACGGCGGAGACAGCGGTCGTTCTGGACGATGCGGCGGGCATCACGGGCTCCGGGGGTATCGAAGGTCAGGAGTGGAGGTCTACGCGCGTCAATCTCTTGTGTGGGCAAGGCAGTTGTCAAGGTCCCCCGGGTGGACGGCCGCTGTCCGTCGCATGAACCGGGTGGCATGGGGCGAAATGCGTCTACGCTTGGGCCGCCTGAACCCGTACGCCCCGTACGTCCCGAGGAGAACCACCTGATGTCCGCAGAGCGCCCCACCCTGCCGCCCGTACGGCTGCACACCGAGGCCGAGCTGGCACGGGACGCGCTCGCCGCGCCGCTGCTCGCCCGCGCTGTCCGGCTCGCCCGCTGGGCGGGCCCGGAGACCCGGGTCGGCGCCGGTGGCGAGCTCGTCGAGGAACAGCTGCCCGCGGCGGCCGAGCACCTCGGTCTCACGGCGGACGAGGACGGTGCCGCGGAGGCGAGCGAGGCGTGGCGGCTCGCGGTCGACGCGGGGCTCGTCGACGTCGAGGACCCGGAGGAGGCCGCGGGAGAGGACGCGGAGGGGACCGCCGCCGCCGGTGAGAACCTGGCGCTGATCACCGGCGGTTCACCGCAGGACGTTCTCTCGATCTGGCTCGACGGTCTGGAGGCCGTCCACGCCGACGCCACCGCGCCCGTCTTCGAGGACTTCGCCGATCTCGTCGGCGAGGACGGCTCGATCGACTTCGAATCCCTGGACTGGGACCCGGAGGTCGAGGCGGAATTCCTCGACGGGGTCCTCGGTAATCTGTATCTGCTCACCGTCGGCGACGGCGGAGCGGACGTGGCGCCCGTACCGCTGCCCGCGCTCGCCGCGTCGATGATCGTGCCCGACGACATGGGCGAGCCCACCGACGACGTCCTTGAGCAGGTGTCCGAGGCGATGATGCGCCTCGACGACCAGTTCCGGGTCCTCGAACCCATCGGGATCGTCGAATACCGCCCGCTGGACGAGGCGTTGCTGGCCGAGGAGGGCGAGGACGCCACCCCGCCGGCCGACGACGAGGACGTCACCCGGTACGGAATGGTGAAGCTGACCCCGCTCGGTCTGTACGGCATCCGGGCCCGGATGCTGGAGGCCGGAGTGGACGCCCCGGCGATCGGCGACCTCGTGGACAAGGGCGCCGACGCACTCCTCGGCGGCATCGCGTACTACCCCGAGACGGCGGCGCGCAGCGAGGTCGAGCTGTGGCTCACCCGGCGCGGCGCGGACGGCGCCGCGGCCGAACTCCTCGCGGCGGCACGCGGCGCGGACCAGCAGGCACCGCTGCGCCGCCTCCACTGCCAGCAGGCGCTCGCCCTGGTCGGCGCGGAGGCGGAGCCCGCGGTGCGCGCGGTATTGGACGACCCCGAGCTGGGCGGTCTCGCACGGGTCTGGCTCGCGGAGCTGGGCGCGGCGGACGTACCCGCACCGCCGGAGTCGATGATCTTCTGGCTCGCCATCGACACGATCGCGGCCCAGCTGGAGTCCGAGGGCGATCTGGAAGAGCTCCAGGGCCTGGTCGAGGGTCTGGCAGGCCGGCACAGCGGCTTCTTCGACGAGGCGTGGCGCGTGGAACACCCGGCGACGGCGGACGTCCTCGAAGCGATGGGGCGGCTGCACAGCGACAAGAAGAAGGCCAAGGAGGCCCGCAAGGCGGCGTTCAAGGCGCGGTCGCGGACAGGGGCCTGAGGTCGAGCGAGGCGCTCACGCCGCCCGCTCACGCCGCCCGCTCACGCGGGCGGCGTGAGCGTGGCGGTACGCGGCGGACGGCACGGACCGGGCGCGTCATCCGCTCCGGCCGACCGCATCCGGCCAACTGCACAGGAAGGATGCCCCTCAACGTCGTCCGTAGTTCAACTGGTGTTGGTGCAGGGGCGCGACTGTGGGCGCGCCAACAACTCGCCCAGTTGCTCCAGGAGTACGTGATGCCCTTCACGCGCAGGGAATTCACCAGAACGTCCGCCCTCACCGGTGCCGGCATCGCCCTGACCGGTACGGTCGCCGCGCTGGCCACCGCGCCCGGTGCCCTGGCCGCAGAGGACTCGAAGCACGGCCACGACGGTCACGACCACGACCACGGTCACGGTCACAGCCACGAGCCCGGCTACGGGCCGCTGATCGCCGACCCCGAGGGACTCCTCGCGCTGCCCGCCGGCTTCTCCTACCAGGTCATCACCCACAGCGGTGTCACCAAGCTGGAGTCCGGCGAGTACACCCCCTCCAACCACGACGGCACGGCCACCTTCGAGGGCCCGCGCGGCGTCACCCTGCTCGTCAACAACCACGAGCTGGCCGGCACCCGTGCCGGCTGGGAACACCCGGTGCCGCTGGCCGAGGGCCTCGTCTACGACCCGGTCGCGGCCGGCGGCTGCACCGTCGTGGAGACCCGCCGCGACGGCCGTACCGCCGAGTGGGTCGGCATCGCCGGTACGTCCACCAACTGTGCGGGTGGCGCCTCCCCGTGGGGCACTTGGCTCACCTGCGAGGAGACCGAGGACAAGGCCGGCAAGAACGGCCTGCTCAAGGACCACGGCTACGTTTTCGAGGTCGACCCGTACGACAAGCGTGCCAACCGTGACCCGCGCCCGATCAAGGCGCTCGGCCGGTACGCCCACGAGGCCGTCGTCATCGACCCCAAGCGCGGCCACGCCTACCTGACCGAGGATGCCGCAGGTCCCAACGGACTGCTCTACCGCTGGGTTCCGCCGCACGGCTTCCGGCACGGCCGCGGCAAGCTGCGCACGCTCGCCGACGACGCCGGTGTCCTCCAGGCCACCAAGTGCTTCGACAGCAGCGGCAAGTTCGTCGACGACCTGTCCCGCGCCACCAAGATCGGCACGGTGTACGGCGTGGACTGGGTCGACGTACCCGACCGTGACGCGAAGACCGTCTCGGTGCGCAAGCAGTTCGCGGACAGCGAGGTCACCCGCGCGCGCAAGCTCGAAGGCATGTGGTGGGGCGACGGCGGCGTGTACATCGTCTCCTCCTTCGCCCGCGCGGAGAGCCCGGTCCAGCACGACGGCCAGGTCTGGTTCTACGACCCGAAGCGCCGCACGCTGACGCTGAAGGTGCTCCTCGGTGTGAACGCCGACCCCTCGAAGGACGGCGCCTTCGACGGCCCGGACAACATCACCGTCTCGCCGTACGGCGGTCTGGTCATCGCCGAGGACGGCAACGGCGTCCAGCACCTGTTCGGGGCGACCGACAGCGGCCGCACGTACCCGATCGCCCGCAACGAGCTGAACATCGGCAGCGAACAGGAGCCGGAGTACAGCGAGTTCACCGGTGTCACGTTCTCGCCCGACGGCAAGACGCTGTACGCCAACATCCAGACGCCGGGCATCATGCTCGCCATCACCGGTCCGTGGAAGCGTCAGCCGCGAAAGTAGCGGTAGCTCGTACGGGTGAGCTGATCCGATTACCGAACCGGCGCGCGGCGTTGGACATATCGTTCATCTGCTGCGCGCCGACGAGCCCGGTGAACTCCTCGGGTACTGGACCTCGCGCTACGGCCGTGCCGTGCCCAAGCCCGTCAAGCGCGGCATCGCCGATGCCGTACGCCGCCTCTGCAGCGGCAAGTCGCTGCTGAAGTACGACACCGCGTCCAAGGGCTACCGCTTCGGCGACATCCTGAACCTGGTGCACGCCGCGCCCGACCCGGAGAAGCCGTGGCAGGGCGAGCTGTTCCGGTACGCCCTCGACCGCCGCCACCACCCGGAGGCGGCCGTGGTGCCGGTCTCCGGCCGCACCCTCACCGCGCACCGTGCACTGATGGAGCTGCCGGTCGAGAGGCGGCGGGCAGTGGTCGTCGGTGCGGACGGTGCGGACCGGCTGGCTGCCGCGGGCATGACCTGGGAGGCCCTGGCGGGCTGGCTGCAGGGGCCGATGGACGCCAAGGCCTGGGAAGCGGTGATTCCGTCGATGGGCGCGATGGCGCTCGTCCGCAATCTGCGCAACTTCGACGAGGCGGGCGTATCGGACGAGGTCGCCGCGCAGGTGGCTGCGAAGATCTGCGACCCGGCCGTGGTCGCCGCATCGCGGCAGTTCCCGTTCCGCTACCTCGCCGCCTGTCGGCACGCGCCCTCGCTGTGCTGGGCACACCCGCTGGAGAAGGCGCTCGGCCACTCTCTGGGCAATGTGCCCGCGCTGCCGGGGCGGACGCTGATCCTGGTCGACCGCTCGGGCTCGATGTGGTCGCCGCTCCCGGACCGCTCGCAGCTCAACCGGGCCGACGCCGCCGCGATCTTCGGTGCGGCGCCGGCGCTGCTGGCAGCCGACGCCGATCTGGTGCAGTTCGGTACGAACAGTGCACCGGTGACGTATCGCCGGGGCGAGTCCGTGCTGAAGGTCCTGGAGCGCTTCGGTGACCTCGGCGGCACCAATACCGAGGAGGCGGTGCGCCGGCACTACCGGGCCCATGACCGGGTACTGATCGTCACCGACGAGCAGGCGTCGTTCCCGTACGCCGCGGATGCCACCGCGGCCGTGCCGGCCGGTGTGCCCGTCTACACCTGGAACCTGGCCGGATACCGGGTCGGGCACGCCCCGTCGGGAGGTGGGAACCGCCACACCTTCGGGGGTCTTTCTGACGCGGCGTTCCGCATGGTGCCGCTGCCGGAAGCGGGCCGGGACGCGGACTGGCCCTGGAATCGCTGGTTACGAATCCGGCATCAGTGCGCCCTCAGGAGTCGACGGGCATGGCGTCGGGCGTTCCCAGGGCGCATACTCAAGGTAATGAAACAGTCAGCCCGGCGATACCTGCCTTCCAGTCCCTTCAACCGCCCGGCCCAGGCGGCCCCACCGGTCGAATTGTTCGATGTGGGCGACAGGGTGTCGCACGACCAGTTCGGACTCGGTCGAGTCCTTGCTGTCGAGGGCGACAACGACGCAGTGCTCATCGACTTCTCGGGGCGACAGGGGAGGATCCTGAGCCCGTACTCCAAGCTGACCAAACTCTGAGAGAGGCGGCGAGCACGCGCAGCGTCCGCGTCCCCGTCACGCTCTCCGGCTTTCAGGGGCACCTGCACCCGCAGGTGCCCCTGAAGCCGTGTCAGATACCTTTGCGGCGCTACAGCGCCTGGGCGGCGGGCTTCACCATGCCCCGGACGGTGCGCGACTTCACGAAGTCGCCCATGGCCGTCATCTCCCACTCGCCGGAGAACTGCTTGATCAGCTTGGCCATCATCACGCCGGTCTGCGGCTCGGCGCCGGTCAGGTCGAAGCGGACCAGCTCCTCGCCGGTGGTGGCGTCGATCAGCCGGCAGTAGGCCTTGGCGACCTCGGTGAACTTCTGGCCGGTGAACGAGTTGACCGTGAAGACCAGACCGGTCGCCTCGGCCGGGATCCGGCCCAGGTCGACGACGATCACCTCGTCGTCACCCGCGCCCTCGCCCGTGAGGTTGTCGCCGGAGTGCTTGACCGCGCCGTTCAGGATGGAGAGCTTGCCGAAGTAGCAGCTGTCCAGGTGGTTCCGGTTGGGGCCGTAGGCGATCACCGAGGCGTCGAGGTCGATGTCCTTGCCGCGGAACGCGGGCTCCCAGCCGAGGCCCATCTTGACCTGGGAGAGCAGCGGGCGGCCGCCCTTGACCAGGGAGACCGTCTGGTTCTTCTGGAGGCTGACCCGGCCCTTGTCGAGGTTGATCTTGCCGGAGGCGGCGGGCGCGGGAGCGGCGGCGGGTGGGGCCGGCGGGGCCGCGGGGGCCACAGGCGCGGCGATCCGCGGGTCCACCGGGGCGGCGGCGGGCATCGGGGGTACGACGGGGGCGGGCGCGGGAGCGGCGGCGGGCTCCTCCTCGACCGAGACGCCGAAGTCCGTTGCGATACCGGACAGTCCGTTCGCATAGCCCTGGCCGACCGCGCGGGCCTTCCAGGCACCGTTGCGGAGATAGACCTCGATGACCACGAGCGCCGTCTCGGCGCCCAGCTGGGGCGGGGTGAACGTGGCGAGCACACTGCCGTCGTCGGCGTTGCGCACGGTCGCGGTGGGCTCGATGCCCTGGAAGGTCTGGCCCGCCGCATCCGGGCTCGCCGTGACGACGATCTTCTCGATACCGGACGGGATCACGGTGGTGTCCACCACGATCGCGTCCGGTGCGGTGCCGCCGCCGGAGCGGTAGGTCACGCCGGGGCCGGCGGGCTGGTTGTAGAAGATGAAGTCGTCGTCGGAGCGCACCTTGCCGTCGGCGGTGAGCAGCAGGCCCGAAACGTCGAGCCGCACCGGTGCGGAGACGTCCACTGCCACGCGGGCGGCGGAGAGAGGGATGTTCGAGCCGGGGGTCATAGCGGTCATGCACGGGGTAACGAACGACCGGGCTTTGCCGTTCCCTTACCTTCACCCGCCTTGGCGCACTCTTGGCGCGGCCGGGCGGTCTGACCGGCCTGACCGGCTAGTGCGGCCAGATCGGCGGGTTGGTGCAGAAATGGCCGCCGAGGTGGGCGTGGTCGGGGTTGTCCGGGTCCAGCTCACCCTGTTCGGCGATGAGCTTGGCCGCGTACGGCTCCGAGTCGTCCCTCGGCTCGTATCCGAGCGAGCGGGCCGTCGTCAGATCCCACCACAGCCGGGTGTTGTCGGACGAGCCGTGGACGACGGTGTGCCGCACGTCCTCGGCGGTGAGTGCGGCGTGGAAGAGCCGGGCGCCGTCCTCGGGGCTCATCCAGACCGAGAGCATCCGTACGGATGTCGGTTCCGGGAAGCAGGAGCCGATGCGTACGGAGACGGTCTCCATGCCGTGCCGGTCCCAGTACAGCTGGGCGAGGTCCTCGCCGAAGGACTTGGACAGGCCGTAGAAGGTGTCGGGGCGGCGCGGGGCGGCGATGGGGATCAGCGGGTCCCCGGGGAGCGGGCGGGGTGTGTAGCCGACGACATGGTTGGAGGAGGCGAACACGATGCGCCCGACGCCCTCTTCGCGCGCGGCCTCGTAGAGGTTGTACGTCCCCTCGATGTTCGCCTTCAGAATCTTGTCGAAGGAGGCTTCCAGGGAGATGCCCGCGAGGTGGATGATCGCGTCGACACCCCGCACGGCCTCGCGCAGCGCCTCCTTGTCACCGAGGTCGGCCGTGATCGCGTCCGGCTCGCCCTCGATCGGGGCGACGTCGAAGAGGCGGAGCTCGTAGCCGTACGCGGGCAGAAGTCCGCGCATCAGGGTGCCGAGACCGCCGGCGGCGCCGGTGAGCAGGACGGTGCGGGGAGCGGGCATACGCGGATCTCCTCGGTACATAGGTGCACGCGCACGGCCTGCGCGCATGCACGGCCCCTGCGGTACCTGCGGCATGTACCCACGGGGCGTCAAATCCATGGACAACATTCATATGCATGGACAAGCTAAGAAGTCACGACGTACTGCGTCAAGTGTCCGGTGTCTCTCTCGCGGAGTCTGCCGAGGAGTCGGTAACTCCATCCTGGCGATCGGACGGGTTGCGCGTTCCCGCCTTGACCTGCGCCGGGTGCTGCCTTAGCGTGAGGGCGTTCATAAGTATGGACATCGATCAGAATTGTGCACGCCTGAACCTGCTCAGGGAGCGCCCGTGACCTCAGCCCCTCTTGCCGCCCGACTCACCCGTGTCGCCGGGCCGCTCTTCTTTCCCGTCACCGCGTACGGACCGGACGGCGCGATCGACATCGACGCCTTCCGCGCGCATGTACGGACCTGCATCGACGCCGGTGCGGCGGCCGTCTTCGCCTGCTGCGGCACCGGTGAGTTCCATGCCCTGACGCCGGAGGAATTCCGCCTCGTCGTCGCCGCGGCCGTCGAGGAGACCGCCGGAGAGGTGCCCGTCGTCGCGGGAGCCGGATACGGCACGGCGCTCGCGATCCAGTACGCGAAGCTCGCCGAGGACGCGGGCGCGGACGGGCTCCTTGCCATGCCCCCGTATCTCGTCTTCGCCGACCAGGCAGGTCTGCTGAGCCACTACACGGAGCTCGCCGCGGCCACCGGTCTGGAGACGATCGTCTACCAGCGCGACAATGCCGTCTTCACCCCGGAGACCGTCGTCGCACTGGCCCAGGCGCCCGGCATCATCGGCCTCAAGGACGGCTACGGCGACCTCGACCTGATGCAGCGCATCGTCAGCGCCGTCCGCACCGAACTGCCCGGCCAGGACTTCCTCTACTTCAACGGGCTGCCCACCGCCGAACTCACCGGCCTCGCCTACCGGGGCATCGGCGTCACCCTCTATTCCTCCGCCGTCTTCGCCTTCGCACCCGACATCGCGCTCGCCTTCCACCGGGCGCTGGACTCCGGCGACGACGATCTCGCGGGCGCGCTCCTCGACCACTTCTACCGGCCACTCGTCGAACTGCGCGCCAAGGGTCGCGGCTACGCGGTCTCGCTCGTCAAGGCAGCGGTCCGGCTGGGCGGCCTGGACGTGGGCGAGGTCCGCACCCCGCTCACCGAGCCGCCCGCCGCCCACATCGAGGAGCTCACCGAGATCATCGCGCGCGGCCGGGCCCTGCTGGAGAAGTACGGGCAGGAGCAGCGCGGGTGAAGACCTCCGCCTTCCTCTACCCGTGGGACGTCGTCGGCGACCCGGACGCGGCCACCCGCATCGCCGACCTGGGAGTCCAGCAGGTGACGCTCGCCGCCGCCTATCACTCCACCCGGGCGCTGACCCCGCGCCACCCCGGCCGCCGCATCGTCACGGCCGAGCATGCCGCGGTGCTCTACCCGCCGGACGCCACCCGGTGGGCGGGGCGCGAGCTGCGTCCGTACGAGCAGTCCTGGGTGGCCTCGGACGATCCGTACGCCGAGGCCACCCAGGCCCTCACCGACGCCGGTCTCGAGGTGCACACCTGGGTGGTCCTCGCGCACAACTCCCGGCTGGGCGCCGAGCACCCGGACACCTCCGTGGTCAACGCCTACGGCGACCGCTACCCCTGGGCGCCATGCATCGCGCGGCCCGCGGTGGGTGAATATCTGGTCGCTCTGGCGGCGGAGGCGGCGGTACGAGGCGGTGCGCGCGGTACCGAGCTGGAGTCCTGCGGCTGGTACGGCTTCGCGCATCTGCACGCCCACGACAAGATCGCGGGCGTCGGCCTCGGGGACGCGGCACAGTATCTGATGGCGCTCTGCTTCTGCCCGGACTGCCGGACCGGATACGCGGAACACGGCCTGGAGGCCGATGAGCTGGCCGCGACCGTACGCCGCGCGCTGAAACCGGCCTGGTCCGGTTCCGGCTCCCCGGAGGCCGGGTGGGCGGGCATCGAGAAGCTCCTCGGCGCCGACCTCGCCGCCGCCACCCTTCAGTGGCGCGGCCAGGTCGCCCGTGCGCTCCAGGAGTCCGCGGTCGCCGCCGTACGGGAGGCGGCCGAGCCGGGCTTCCAGGTGCTGCTGCACGCCGACCCCGCGCCGTACCGCTGTGGTGCCAACGTCGGTGTCGACCCGGAGCACATCCTGTCCGTGGCGGACGGTGTGGTGCTGCCCTGCACCGGCGGCGACGCGGCGCGCGAGGCCGTGCTCGGCCCGTTCGCCGGGCGCGAGGGCGTGCTCGCGGCCAACTTCACCGTGGTCACGGGGATGGGCGGCAGCCCCACCACGCTGGAGCGCGACGCCGCGCATGCGGCATCGCGCGGCGCGAACCAACTGCGCCTGTACCACGCCGGGTTGGCCTCCGACCCGGACCTCAGGACCGTCGCCCGAGCACTGTCACGCCTCGGTCGGTGAAGGAAGCGGGCCGGTGGGGGCGTCCGTCAGCGGTCCCCGAGCTCTCCACTTCGTTCGAGCAGGGGAGACCCCATTCGCCGGCCCGTGACCAGCAGGGCCGCCGTCAGCAGCGCGGCGGCAGCGACCGCCGGCAGCAGCACCCGGATGTCCACCAGCGCGACCAGTCCAGCACCGAGCGCCAGCGCCACCGCGTTCGGCACCATCATCAGCGTGTTGGCGGTCGCGGCGGTACGGCCCAGCACGGCGTCCGGAGTCTCCCGCTGCACCGCCGTCATCGCGGCGATCAGTACACACGGCAGTCCCATACCGATGGCCGCGCTCGCCACCAGCGCCACCGCGTCGTACGGCAGTGCCCGTACACCCACCGCCACCGCGAACAGCGCGATCCCGGCCGCCGTGAACACCCGCTCCGGCAGCCGCCGCAGCAACGGCCCGGCCAGCAGCCCGACAGCGACGGACCCGGCGCCCTGCACCGCGTACAGCACACCCGCGTACATGGGGGAGTGCCCGAGACCGTCATCGACGACGGCATAGATCGCGGCCCCGTTGAGCCCCGCGCACAGCATCGTCACCGAGCCCGCCAGCACGAGCGGCCGCAG
Source organism: Streptomyces sp. NPDC037301 (assembly GCF_055602785.1). Taxonomy (NCBI): domain Bacteria; kingdom Bacillati; phylum Actinomycetota; class Actinomycetes; order Kitasatosporales; family Streptomycetaceae; genus Streptomyces; species Streptomyces sp. NPDC037301. The sequence continues at coordinate 110,348 of NZ_JBVJWD010000010.1, read as the reverse complement.
CACCGGTGACTTCCACACCTGCCGCATGCCCGCGGCGAGTTCGCCCCGTCGGCCGGCCGGAGGGGCCGTGGCCGGCTCCCGTACCGGCAGCAGCGCGTAGACCCCGGCCGCCAGCGCGAACGACACCGCGTCCAGCAGTGCCACCGCACCGCCCCCGTACCGGGCGTACAGCCCGGCGCCGGTCAGCGGTGCCAGCAGCTTCATGCCCTCGCCCGCCATCGTCCGCAGCCCGTTGAAATCACCGAGCAGCCGGGCGTCGACGGCCCCGGCGACCAGTGCCGACTCGGCCGCGTCCATCAGTACGGAACTCGTTCCGTACAGGACGAGCACGGTGAAGAGGATCCAGATCCGCCCCGCCGAATCGACCACCATCAGCGAGGCCAGCAGCCCCGCCATGACGAGATTCGACCAGACGAGGAGCGGCTTTCTGGGGAGCCGGTCGGCGATCGTCCCGAGGGCGGGCCCGATCAGCACCGGCAGCCACATGGCGAAAACGGCGAGCGCCGCCAGACTGTCCGACCCGGTGAGCGACTTGACCCAGACCCCGGCCGCGAGCCACATCGCGGACGTCCCGAAACCGGAGACGACGACCGCCGTGAGAAACAGCCCCGCCGTACGGTCCCGCAGCACCCGTACCGTCGCCGACCCCGCCATCGCACCCACCGCAGCCCTCCTGATCCGCACGCTCGTCACGTGGTCAGGCTGGTGAGTAAGGACGTCCGACGGCATCGGGCGGATGCCCTACTCCTGCCCGGCCGCACCCGTTGCCACTGCATCGGGTGTACGGCGCATGCCGGATGTCCGTGAAGTTCTTCTGTCGGAAGCGTTGGACAGTACGTGCTGCAGGCGATCAAGCACGCGATCCTCACCGCGCAGTCGCTCGGCGTGAAGCAGCTGCGGCGGCAGGCCGATCCCGGCGAGTCCGTCGGGCGAGCAGGGGTCGGGCGGCGGAGGTCATCGGCCGGACTCCGACAGCCGGAGCCCGGCCTCCGCGCCGGCCCCTCTCACCCCTTGAGCGCTGCCTTCATCATCTTCTGGGCGATCGGCGCCGCCAGACTGTTGCCGCCGACCTCCGCGCGGGCCGCGCCCGAGTCCTCGACGACCACTGCCACCGCGACCTCCTTGCCGCTGGAGTTGTCCTTCGCGTACGAGGTGAACCAGGCGTACGGGGTGTTGCTGTTGCCCACGCCGTTCTGCGCGGTACCCGTCTTGCCGCCCACTTCGGCTCCGGCGATCCGGGCGTTGGTGCCGGTGCCCTCTTCGACGACGGTCACCATCGCGCTGCGCAGCTGCTCAGCGGTGGACTGCGATACGACCCGCTTGGTGTCCCCGTCCGAGAAGTCCTGCAGCGTGTTGCCCTTGGAGTCCGTCACCTCGGACACCATGTGCGGTGCGGCCAGTTCGCCGCCGTTGGCGAGGGTGGCCGAGACCATGGCGATCTGGAGCGGCGTCGCGGTGACCTCGAACTGGCCGATGCCCGTGAGCGCAGTCTGCGGCTTGTCCATGCCGGAGGGGTAGACGCTCTCGGAGGCCCGTACCGGCACATCGAGCTTCTCGGTGTTGAAGCCGAACTTCTCCGCCATCGCCTTGACCTTGTCCTGGCCGAGGTCGGCTGCGACCTTCGCGAAGACGTTGTTGCAGGAGTACTGGAGCGCGGTGCGCAGCGTGGCGTTCTCGCAGGGGGCCGAGGCGTTCTCGTTCTTCAGGACGGTGCTGGTGCCCGGCAGGGTGTACGGATTGGGGCTGTCCGTGCGCTCGTCGACCGAGCCGTACAGCCCGTTCTCCAGCGCCGCGGCCGCCACCACCAGCTTGAACGTCGAGCCGGGTGCCAGCGGCTGCCGCAGCGCACGGTTGACCATCGGCTTGTCCTTGTCGTCGAGCAGCTTCTTCCAGGCATCGCCGTCCGCCGTCCCGCTGATCTTCGACGGGTCGTACGAAGGGGTGGAGACCACGCCCAGGATCCGCCCGGTCTTCGGTTCGATCGCGACCGCAGCACCCTTGTCGTTGCCGAGTGCCTCGTACGCCGCCTTCTGTACATCCGGGTCGATCGTCGTCAGGACGTTGCCGGGGGAGGCCTGCTTGCCCGTCACCATGTCCATCGGGTTCTTCAGCCGGTCGTCGGTGCCGTCCAGCACATGGCTGTAGATCCCTTCGAGCTGCGTGGCACCGTACGCCTGCGAGCTGTAGCCGGTGACGGCCGAGTAGAGCTCGCCCTGCGTATAGGTGCGCTTGTACGCGAGGTCGCCGCCCTCCGTCCTCTTCGATCCGGTGACCGGGTTCCCGGCCACGATGATGTCGCCGAGCGGCTGCGCGTACTGCGCGATGGTGTTCCGCCGGTTGTGTTCGTTGTCTGCGAGCGCCTGTGCCTGGAACGCCTGCACCCAGGTCGCCCGCACCAGCAGGGCGAGGACCAGCAGCAGGCAGAAGACCGAGGTGTGCCTGATCGTTTTGTTCATCCCACGGGAGGGACGAGCGGGGCGCCGCGCGGCGTTCCCGGTTGTGCCGCTTCTCACCGATTTTTCATGATCGGGCCGGAGCGGCCGGGGGCGATGCCCCCGTCACCCCGGCAGCGTGAACAGCAGCTCGTCGGTCTCCTCGCCGCGGGCGTGCGAGAACCCGTGGTCCTCGCCGGTGACGGCGAACCCGCACTTCTCCAGCACCCGGCGCGAACCGGTGTTGTCGGCCGCGGCCCGTGCGTGCAGCGGGCGCTCCGGTACGACGTCGAGCAGCGCGCGCAGCGCGGCCGTCGCGAGCCCGCGGCCCCAGTGCGCCCTGTCGATCCAGTAGGTGACCTGGCGGTCGTCCGGCGGCCCGTACGCCCCGGCATTGCCGACCACCGCGCCGTCCACGACCACCGTCCGCATCACGACGGAGCCGTCGGCCAGGATCCGTCGCCAGTGGGCGTCGAACGCGTGCCGGTCGGTGGGGTCCTCGCTGGTGAAGGCGGCCGTCCTGACCGACTCCGGGTCGGACATGAACGCGAAGAACGATGACATATCGCTGTCGCGCACCTCGCGCAGGGCAACCCGCATGATCAGAGCCTCCGGGTGGCCAGTGTCAGCCGGTCCCGCGCGTCGAACAGCGCGTCCTTCACCATCTGCTCGTGCGCGGGCGTGAGCCGGGCGACCGGCACCGAGCAGCTGATGGCGTCGCGGGCGGGGGTGCGGTACGGGATGGCGATGCCGAAGCAGCGCAGCCCGAGGGTGTTCTCCTCACGGTCCACCGCGTACCCCTGCTCGCGGATGAGGTGCAGTTCCTCGATGAGCTTCTCGCGGTCGGTGATGGTGTGCTCGGTCAGCGCGGGCAGCGTCTCGGGGAGCATCTTGCGGACCTGCTCGTCGCTGTGGGTGGCGAGCAGCGCCTTGCCGAGCGAGGTGGAGTGGGCGGGCAGCCGGCGGCCGACGCGGGTGAAGGGGCGCAGATAGTGCTGGGACTGCCGGGTGGCGAGGTACACCACGTTCGTCCCGTCGAGGCGGGCCAGGTGGATGGTCTCCGTCGTGTCGTCGGAGAGCCGGTCCAGGGTCGGGCGGGCGGCCGCGACGACCTCGTCACCGTCGATGTACGAGGTACCCACCAGCAGGGCCCGTACGCCGATCCCGTACCGTGTGCCCGTTGCGTCGGTCTCCACCCAGCCCAGCTCCACCAGGGTGCGCAGCAGCATGTAGAGGCTGGACTTGGGATAGCCGACGGCCTCCTGCACCGCGGCGAGCGAGTGCATACCGGGCCGCCCGGCGAAGTATTCGAGGAGTTCCACGGTCCGCACCGCGGACTTGACCTGTGCACCACCAGACTCGGCAACCGGCATCGCCCTACGCCCCTTCCAGCCCACTTACGAAACCCTGCGACTCCTTGCCACACTGAACGCCCGGAAATAGAGTCGCTTCATATTCACGATTAGGAACTCTGTTCAGAATACCGAACAACTTCTGATGTGTGGCAGTGGAGCGGAAGGAATCACGGTGGCAGCAGCACCAGTCTGGAGCGTCGACCCCCGCACCGGGAACCCGCGTGAGCAGGTTGCGGTGGAGGCTACAGCGGAGGAGGTCGACCGCGCGGTCCGGGCCGCCCATGCGGTACGCGACTCGCTCGCCGACCGCACCGTGCGCGCCGCGTTCCTGCGTACCGCGGCCGATCTGCTCACCGAGGCCGGGGAGCACGTCATCGAGGCCGCCGACGCGGAGACCGCACTCGGCCCGGCCCGGCTCACCGGCGAACTCGCCCGCACCGCGGCCCAGTTGCGGGCCTTCGCGGAGGTCGTCGACGAGGGCGCCTTCCTCGACATCCACATCGACCACGAGGACGCCACCAGGACCCCGCCCTGGCCCGACCTGCGCCGCTACAAGATCCCGCTCGGGGTCGTCGCCGTGTATGCGGCCAGCAACTTCCCGCTCGCCTTCTCCGTCCCCGGCGGCGACACCGCGAGCGCACTGGCGGCCGGCTGCCCGGTCGTCGTCAAGGCGCACCCCGACCACCCCGCCACCTCCGAGCTGTGCGCCTCCGTGCTGCGCCGGGCCGCGGCGCAGGTCGGACTGCCCGAGGACGTACTGATCCTGGTCCACGGCTTCGAGGCGGGCGTCGAGCTGATCAAGCACCCGCTCGTCGCCGCCGCCGGCTTCACCGGCTCGGTACGCGGCGGCCGCGCCCTGTTCGACGCGGCGGCGGCCCGCCCCGCCCCCATCCCCTTCCACGGCGAGCTGGGCTCCCTCAACCCCGTCGTCGTCACCGAGGCGGCCGCCGCCGAGCGCGGCGAGCAGATCGGCGCCGGGCTCGGGGGCTCGATGACCATGGGCGCGGGCCAGTTCTGCACCAAGCCCGGCTTCGTCCTGGCCCCGGCCGGCGAGACCGGCGACCGGCTGCTGAAGTCACTGACCGAGACGGTCAGTGACACCGAGGCCGGGGTCCTGCTCGACCACCGGATGCGCGACGCCTTCCTCGCAGGCGTACGCGAACGGGCCGAACTCCCCGACGTGGAGGCCCCGGTCACCCCCGGCGCGGGCGGCGACCACACCGTCGCGGCCGGCTTCCTGACCGTACCGGCGCACCTCCTCACCACCGAGGGCCCGCACGACGCGCTCCTGGAGGAGTGCTTCGGCCCCGTCACCGTCGTCGCCCGGTACGCCTCCCAGGACGAGATCACCGCCGTCCTCTCCCGGCTCCCCGGCAACCTCACCGCCACCCTCCAGACGGCCACGGACGGCGCCGACGCCGACGCCCCCGGACTCCTCGCGGCCCTCACCCCGCTGGCAGGCCGGGTCCTCGTCAACGGCTGGCCGACCGGCGTAGCCGTCGCCCCCGCCCAGCACCACGGCGGCCCCTACCCGGCCACCACCTCCACCTCCACCTCGGTCGGCGCCACCGCGATCGAACGCTGGCTGCGCCCCATCACCTACCAGACGACCCCCGAAGCCCTGCTCCCGCCGGAGCTCCGCGACGACAACCCCCTGAACCTGCCCCGCCGAGTGGACGGCCGCCGCGCATGACCCCGCACCTCCCCGAACTTCCCTTCGACCTGGGTCCGTTCGGCCCCGAGGCCGAGTGGACGTACGACAACGGCGCACTGACCGGCCGGGCGGGCGCCCGCCAGGACCGCTTCGTACCGCCGGGCGGCGCCGCCCTCGACTCCGCGAGCGACGCACCCCGCCTCCTCGGCCCCGCACCCCGGGGCGACTTCCAGCTGATCGCCCGGGTGAGGGTCGGCTTCGCCGCGGCCTTCGACGCCGGAGTGCTCTACCTCCACGTCGGGGAGCGGGAGTGGGCCAAGATCTGCCTGGAACTCTCCCCGGACCACCCCACCGTCTGCACGGTCGTCACCCGCGGCCACTCCGACGACGTCAACTCCTTCGTCGTGGACGGCGACAGCTGCTGGCTCCGCCTCAGCCGCACGGGCGGCGCGTTCGCCTTCCATGCCTCGCCCGACGGCGAGAAGTGGACCTTCGTCCGCGTCTTTTCCCTCGGCGAGCCCGAGCAGGCGGCCGAGGCGTCGGTCGGCTTCCTGGTCCAGTCCCCGACGGGCGAGGGCTGCGAGGCGACGTTCGACCGGATCGAGTTCCGTACGACGGGGCTGGACGACCTGCGCGACGGCAGCTGAGCGCTCGGACGCCTGGCAGAGGGCCGGGAAGACCTGACGTTTCTCGCCAAAGAGGGTGCGCCCTGCCCGCTCGCCGGGCCGGGCGCACCCTCTCACTCGTGCACAGCGATCAGCTTCCTGCGACGCCCGCCTCGGTCAGGAACGAACTCGGCTGCCCCGACCACGAGACGTGGAGGCTGTCCCGCGCCCGGGTGCAGGCGACGAACAGCAGGCACCGACTGTCGCGTGTCCGGCGGGGAGAGGGAGGCCTGGGCCTGTGCCGAAAGCGAAGAGGTTTGATCAGCGGGCGGTCGCGCTCGTCGAGCTGCGCGGTACGCAGACCGAGTGCGAGATGTTTGAGGATGCGCTGGCGGATCGTGGCTGGCCGCTGCTGGAGAAGCGCGGCGGCACGGCGAGTGCCGTCACCGAGCGCAGGTTCTGGTACACGATCGAGGCGCGATTCCCCGGGAGCAGTATCAATGCGGTCAGGGGGGCCCGTGAGCGGATCGAGGTCATCTCCGACGAGCTGCAGCTGGATCTCAACGTCGAGGTGGCCGACCGTTTGGTCCGGGACCCGGTCGACCGGCCGCAGTGGTATGCGTACGACCGACCGGAGGTGCATCCGCACACCGTCCAGTTGCCCCGGAGAGCGCGTTGGAAGGAGCGGTGGAACACGTGGCGCGCCGAGACTCTCGGACTCCGTGACACCGGGCGGCTGATCACCGCAACGTCGCCGTCCGCAGCGCAGAATCTTGCTTCCCGGCCGTTGCCCGGAGCCCGGCCCCAGCCGCGGCGGGTTGCGGCGCGGAGGTCCGGGGGTGCGGCACAGCAGGTGCCGGTGGGCGTCGGCACGCGGCGCCGCTCACAGAAACAGCTCAGCTGGTTGTTCGTCCTCGTGGCGATCTGGTGCTGGGCAGGCGCGCGGATAGCCGACACGTGGCGGGGAGGGTTCGGCTCCTGGTGTGGGTTCGGGCTGCTCGCACTCCTTCTGGTTCCCGCCGTAGTGGCTGTGATCCGTAGAGGGTTCCCCCAAGCCTCGGAGGCCAAGGCGCTGGTCGGAGCAGGCATCCTCGGGGCAGTCGGGGTCGGCCTCGGACTGAACATGGTGCGTACGCAGCCGGAAGCCGGGGATGCGTCGCACGTCATCACTTACCTCATGGCAGGCTTCGTCGTCTTCAACGGGATCCGTCTCCTCGTCCGCCAGTGGAGCTGGCGGGCCGTGGCTCCTTGGCTGATTCCAACGATCCTGCCGATCGTCCTTGGTCTTGTCCCGTCCGTTGGATTCGGCCTGCACGCCTTCTACGTGGACGCCTTCGATCTCAATGTCGAGGATGTCGATGTGCCGCATCTCTGGCAGTTCGTAGCCTCGGTCAAGTTCACGGCCGTGATGAACCTGTGGCTCGTCGCACTGGCCGGGCTCGGATACATGCTGCATCTGCACTGGCTTGTGCGGGAACGCTGGGTGGGATACGCATTCTTGCTCGTTCTCTCAGCCGTTCTCCTCCTTGAAGGGGCATGGGGCCTCGGGCTGGAACCAGCCGGCACGGCGGGTCGCGATGCCGTCGCTACGGCGAAATCCGGGCGCACTCCGGAGCCTTACTTCGGCATCGCCCCCGAGTGGGTCTGCGCCCACCCCATCGGCAAGGTGGAGGCGATCCCGGTCGACGGCGGCGAGTTCGTGCCCACCCGGCCGTATCTGAAGGTGGGGGACGCGGGTGGCACGGTCGTGCTGTGGGACGCGGGCAAGGAGCAGGCGCTCAAGGTGCCGATGAGCAAGCTCCGTATCGTCCCGGCGGACGAGCGCCCGGCGTCGTGCGGGTAGCGCCGGGCGGTGCGCCGTTCAGCCTCCGGCTGCGTACCGCACGAAGTGCGTCCAGCCGGTGCGGGTGAGTGTCAGGTGGGGGAGGGATGTGTCTTTTGAGTCGCGGACGAGGACCGCGTGATCGGCGGTGGCGACCTCGATGCACTCGCCACCGTCGCCAGCGCTGTAGGTGCTCTTGAACCAGTTGAGCCCGTTGGCCGCATTGCGCCCGATGTTCATAGTTCTCCCAGCAACTTCTCGATCAGAGCCAGGGACTTGTGGGGACTGAGGGCCTGGCCGCGAATGCTTCCGTACCGTGCGGCCAGGATACGTACCTTCTCTGCATCGGTGATCAGCCGGTTCACGCTCTGGACCTCGACGTAACCAACCTGCTGTCGGCCTTTGGGGGTGAGCAGGATAAATGGTCCCTCCAGCGCAGTGTGGTCTTCGCAGGCCATAGGGAGCACCTGGATTGTCGTGCTGCGCAACCGCGAGAGGTGCTGCAAGTGCTTCAGCTGACCTTGACGCACGTCGTGCCCGCCCACTGCCCTGCGGAGCACGGACTCGTCAATGACAGTGCTCACCATGGGAGATGGCCATGTGGTGAGGACTTCCTGTCGTGCGAGCCGGGCCGTGACACGTTGCTCGATCGTGGCCTCATCGAGCGGGGGCTGACGCGACATGAAGGTGGTACGCGCGTATGCCTCCGTCTGTAGAAGCCCCGGGATGGTCAGCGTGCTGAAGAAGTTGATTTCGACGGCCTGGCGTTCCAGCTTCGCATAGTCGTTGAACCACGCAGGGTGCTTCACCCGGGCCCGTGCCTTCGCCCGGGCCGTTTCCTCCTTCGCCGCCCGCAGCAGCCCGCCCGCGTCCAGTAAACCGTCCGCCGCGTCCAGGAACTCGGGCTGTGGTGTTCTGCGTCCCCGCTCCAGTGACCGGATCAGGTCCTCGCTGTACCCGAGTCGGTCGCCCACTTCCCGCTGGGTGAGGCCTGCCCGCTCCCGTAGCAGCCGGAGCTGGCTGCCGATCACGCGGAACAGGTCTGCGGCCTCCTCCGAGTCGTCGTCGCCACCGATCACACCGTCCAGCTCCATTGCTGCCCGCTTTCGTTCCATGGGCCGACCGCGTGCGCCGTCACGTCACGGCGGACAACCGGTACCGGTCGCGTTGCGTACCGGTACGTGCACGCTACGTACCGATGTCGTTGCTGGTCAGCGTACGGTGAGTTGGCCACGCTGAGTGGTGTGACGAGTGAATCCGCAGAGATCGAAATTCCGCAACCGGCAACTCCTGACCAGCAGTTCACGCAGCTGTTCAGTGCCACCCGCCGAGGTGCCCGCCTGGCTCGCCTGCTCGCCGTGGAGCAACTGGTGGCATGGGGATGGCCGCGTGACGGCGAGCGCATCGACGCGGCCGCGCTGGTCGTCGCCGAACTGGCGGCGAACGCGGTCATGCACGGGCGGCTGGACGGGCGGGGGTTCCGTCTCGGGCTTGTTCTCCTCCCGAGCGGACGGCTGCGGATCGAGGCCACGGACCCGTGCGGCGAACGCCTCCCCGCCGCGTGCCGGGAAGCCGTTGAAGGAGGCCGGGGGCTGATCATCGTCGATGCCCTTGCGGCGGACTGGGGCGTACATCCGTACCCGCCGTCCGGCAAGACGGTATGGGCAGAGGTCTCCACGACGCGAACGGGCGTCGGGCGACCTCCTGCAGGTGGTTGCGCACCCTGCCCCGACAACCCACAGGCCCCCGGCGGCAAGTGAGTGCACCCGCACCTCGTCGTACCGGGAATGGTGCCCATCCGCACCCACCGCACGCTATATACGCGTCTGTGCCAGCATGAAGGTACCCATGGCCTACCGACGGACGTCAGGAGCTCGCGTGTTCCGTGGATGATCGACGATTTTCGGCCTCGGTAGTGCGGTGATGGAACGTGATGGTCGTCTGGAGCCGGTGGGAGCCACGGTTTCCGGAGAGCGGCCCACGGTGACGTCATGCGGCCCGTGTGCTGCCCCTTCCGGGTCTTGTTCGCCGGTCAGCCGGGCGGGAGTGACGACCGGGTCGGTCAGCTCGAAAACCATGATCTGATACCAGGCATACCGGGCCAACAGCACCGGCTGGCAGCGGCAATTTTTGGCGCACGATGTGCCATCGCGCAGTGCGGTGGACTACTAGATTGTTCGCGGCACCACGAGACCGACCATGACCTGCCCTCTTTCGTTCACCGGCAGGAAAATTGGCAGCCAGTCACCACGCATGGAATTCCTGGTGAACACCGGGTCCAGGCAGGCTGTCGGTCCGCACCACCGCGCTCGGCCGGGCTGACAGTGCTGGACGGTCGTGGCGTTCGCAGTACTTCCTGACCCGATCCGGTTGTCCGGGGACACCCCCATGGAGCCGGCCGAGAGTATGAGGCACGTTCTGTGAAGGTTCGTACGAGGTGGTCGAGCGCTCTGATCGCCGGGGGCTTGGCAGGGGTGCTGCTGACGGGTTGCGGCTCCCAGGGTGAGATCTGGCCCTTCGACGAGGACAAGGGGAGAATGGTCGTCGGGATGTCCGACGGCATCCTTGCGACGGATCCGGCCGCGGGGTACGACCCGGGGTCCTGGCTGCTGTTCAACAACGTCTTCCAGTCCTTGCTGAGCTTCCCGCCCGGGAGTTCCACCCCTGTGCCGGAGGCCGCCGAGGAGTGTCATTTCTCCGACGGCAGCAAGACCTACACCTGCACCCTGCGTGGCGGGCTGAAGTTCAGCAACGGCAACAGCCTCACATCGGCGGACGTCAAATACTCCTTCGACCGGGCGATCGGGATCAACGACCCGGCGGGACCGGCGCCGTTGCTCTCCACCATCTCGTCGATCAGCACCCCGAGCGAGAAGACCGTCGTCTTCCACCTCAAGGTGCCCGATGCGATATTTCCCAGCAAGATCGCATCGGGTGCCGGTTCCATCGTGGACCGTCAGGTCTATCCCAAGGACAGGCTGCTCAAGGGCGGCAAAACGGTTGGCTCCGGTCCCTACATGCTGGACTCCATCAGTAAGTCGAAGGCCGTCTTCTCGGTCTACTCCGGCTACCACGGAACCGCCGAGGTGAAGAACTCCGGCGTGACGCTGCGACTCTTCCAGGGCGACCAGCAGGCCCTCAAATCCTCCCTGGAGAAGGGCGAAGTCGACATCGCATACCGTGGCCTCACCGCCAAGGCGATAGCTGCCCTGGATGCCTCGCCCACCGCGGGGAAGGACGGCATCGACGTAGTCCAGGGCAGCAGCGCCGAGGTCCAGCACATGGTCTTCAACATGGCCGACCCCGTGGTCGGCAAGATCGCCGTACGCAAGGCCATCGCCTATCTCCTCGACCGCAACTCCCTGTTGAGCGAGGTCTACGAGTCCACGGCGACGCCGCTCTACTCGATCGTCCCGGTCGGTATCACCGGGCACGGCACCTCCTTCTTCGACACGTACGGCGACGGCCCGCAGCCCCAGAAGGCGAAGGATGTCCTGAGGGACTCCGGTATCACCGACAAGGTGAAACTCACCCTCTGGTCCACCCCGAGCCGTTACGGACCCGCCACCGACGACGAACTGCGGGCCATCGCGGCTCAGCTGAACAAGAGCGGACTCTTCGACGCCAGGATGGAAACCGTCCCGTTCGACCAGTACGAGAAGGACATCGCCGACGGCGTGTACGGGGTCTACGTCAAGGGCTGGGTGCCGGACTATCCCGACCCCGACAATTTCACCCAGCCGTTCTTCGGCAAGGGCAACGTCCTGTCGAACAATTACAAGAACAGCGAGATAACCGACCGGATCATCCCGCAGACCTCGTCCATGACCGACCGCGCGAGCACCCGGCAGAAGTTCATGGAGCTGCAGGACATCGTGGCGCGCGAGCTGCCGCTCCTGCCGCTCTGGCAGGGAAAGCAGTACGCGGTCGCCCACGAGAACGTCCGGGGCCTTCAGAATTGCCTGGACACATCGACTGTCTTCCGGTTCTGGGAACTCACCACTGCGTATTAGCCGAGGCCGCGTTCTGCGAGGTCCGCTCGTCGGGCTGTTCTCGCCGCTCCCGGTAACTCAGTCGCTGCCCCTCGACTCCAGCAGGTCGTCCGCCGCGTCCAGGAAGTCCGGCTGCGGTGTCCTGCGCCCCCGTTCCGAGCGGACGGCTGCGGATCGAGGTCACGGACCCGCGTGGCGAACGCCTTCTCCCCGCCGCGTCCTGGGAATCCGTTGAAGGAGGCCGGGGGCTGATCACCGTCGATGCCCTTGCGGTGGACTGGGGCGTACATCCGTACCCGCCGTCCGGGAAGACGGTGTGGGCAGAGACCGGTCCGCGGCCAGTGGCTCGGCCCGCATCGTTGGCCGGGTAAGCGCGTGCTGCTCGATGGTCAGCAGACCGTGGCGCAATGCCCGTGCCGAACCATGGACGACCTTCGCGCACGACTCACCGATCCGCTCATGGACCGATTGCCCGGCCAGAGCTGCGTGACGATGCCGGGCAGCGCTGGACATGTGGTCGGAGCCGGTGCCGGCGTTGGCGCCCGGAGCGACGCTGGTGAACGGCATGGACCTCACGGCACGCGCAAGGCACGACGTGCGATACGGCCACACACGACGAACCCGGCGGCGGCGACCAGCAGATACGCCGGGACGAGCAGCACCGCGTCCGGTGTCGTCTGTTCCACGGACAGGCCCGCGTCACGCTCGTTGCCCTCCAGCATGACCCGGTTGACAGTCAGAAAGGTGAGGTGGGCGCCGATTGCGGCCCACAGCGGAGCGCCGGTCACAGCCGTCCTGGCGGCAACGAGCATCAGGCCGAACACGGTCAGCAGGACGAGATAGTCGACCGGATGCTGCCCGTCCGGGGCCAGCCCGATCGGCGGGGGCTCGTCGCCGACCAGCCGCGCCACCCCGGCCTGCACCACCGTCGAGACACCCGGCACCAGCAGGAAGACTGCCGTGGTGCCCAGGGCCGAGGCCGTCGCCCCGAACCGCTCGCGCAGCGACGTCCAGGTGTAGCCGCGCAGCGTGGTCTCCTCCGGCAGGGCTTCGAGCAGTAACGCGACAACTGTGTTGGAGATGACGAAGCCGGCGAGGGCCGCGGGGTCGGGTCGCCCCCAGTCCAGCATGCCGCCGGCCGTGCCCGCACCCAGTACGAGCGCCGCCGCGGCGGCCGTCACGCCGACGCCGGTGAGGAAGGCGCGCAGACTCAAGCCCGCGCTGCCGAACCCGAGTGAACCGGGGCGCGCGGCGCGAAGGATCAGGGGTACGGCCACAGCGCTGACGAGCGCTGCGGGAATCAGCCGGGCCGGCAGGCCGCCGACCCCGGCGGCATCCGCCAGGGCCGGACCGAGCCCGGTGCCGACGCCGAGCGCCACGGCCATGACGAGGCCACCACCCAGCGCCCGGCCCACGGCCCCGACCCTGTCGGGTGAGGGCGCGGATGCAGGTGCGCGGAGGCGAAGTTCGGACATGGGGGCTCCTGGTCTTCGGCTCGAAAGGGCCCGAGACCCGTCTCGGGCGCCGCCCGGCGCAGTACCTCGGGCGCTCTCCAGCCTCACCTGTCCGCCACGTCATGACCATCGTCCCCGCGGAGGAAACGCCCATACATCCTTTGACGGAGCACGTTCACCGTAGAGCTGGAACCTGCTCGCCCCGGCCCTCGCCGGCAGGAAGAAACCTGGTGGCCGGCCGCCCGGGTGCGCAGCACGTCGATTACCCGGCCAACGATGCCGGCCGAGCCACTAGCCCAGTCGTGCGGTGGTGCTCGCCCCGTCGATCGACTCCCTGATGATGTCGGCGTGCCCCGCGTGCTGGGCCGTTTCCCGCAGGAGGTGCAGCAGGATGAGGCGCGCTGACCAATGAAGTACGACGCCCGGTTTCCAGGGCGCCTCGGGCAGCGGGACCTTCGTGTCCGGGTGGGTCCGCGTGATGACCTCGTCCGTGGCGCGCGCCGCATCCTCGTAGGCGGCGCGCAGTCCACTCACTGTTGCTCCCGCGGGCGTCAGATACTGGCCCGTGTCCCACATGCCGTCAGGTGTCGCGCCGGTGCCGTCGGTCAGAATGTGCGTCCAGACGCGCTCGGCCCGGATCAGGTGGTTCAGGATGCCGCCGAGGGTCAGCCCGCTGGCGGTGGAGCGCTGGGCGAGCTGCGTGTCCGTGGCGTCGAGCACGGTGATGAGCAGGGTCCGCCGTGCCTCGCGCAGTGCTTCCAGGGTCTCCTCGGTCTCAGGAGTCATGAGTTCACCGTAGGAAGCGAATAGGTCAGTTTCCGGCCTTGTTCGACGCGTCCGGCCCGCCGCGTGCCAGCCGGGTCGTCGCGAGGGCGGTCAGCGTCAGTAGTACGGCGCTGATCGCCAGACTCGTGCGCAGACCGTCCTGGAAACCGCCCGCGACCAAGGCACCGAACGCCGCCACGCCCAGGCCGCCGGAGACCTGGCGGGCGGCGTTCAGGACGCCCGCGGCGACACCGGCCCGGTCCGTCGGCACGGCCTCCATCATGGCCGCGGTCAGCGGTGGCAGAGCCAGGCCCGCGCCCAGAGCCAGCGGCACCAGGAGCAGGGACGTCAGGACCAGCGACGTGTCCGTGTCGACGAGCAGCAGGAGCAACAGGCCGCCCACCGAGAGCAGTTGACCGGTCAGTATCGGCAGCCGGGGGCCGTAACGGTTGGCCAGCCTGCCCGACAGCACGTTCACCACCACGAGCAGTCCGGTCATCGGAAGGAACATCAGGCCCGCGGCCAGCGCCGACTGGTCGCGCACCTGCTGGAAGAAGAGGCCGAAGACAAAGATCATTCCGTAGAACGCGACGCTCAGCGCGGAACCGGCCGTCACCGCCACCGCCACCGTCCGGTTGCGGAACAGGCCCAGCGGTACCACCGGATGGGGGTGGCGCGACTCGATGCGGAGGAACGCGGCCAGCGACACCACCGCCACCCCGAGCGCCACCAGGGCCAGGGTTCCGTGCTCGATCACCGCGAAGGCCAGCGCGGCCGGTGCGAGTACGGCGGTCAGCTGGCCCGGCAGGTCCAGCGGCGCGGGGTGGCGGGCCGAGCGGGGTGCGCGGAACGTCAGCGCGAGGGCGATCAGACCCACCGGCAGATTGATGAAGAAGATGGCCCGCCAGTCCCAGGCCGTGGTCAGCGCGCCGCCCGCGACGGGGCCCAGCGCCGCCGCCGTCGTACCGCCCGCCGCCCACAGCGACACCGCACGACCGCGCTGCGCGGGATCGGAGTACGCCTGCCGCACGAGGGCGAGCGTCGTCGGCAGCACGACCGCCGCCGCGATGCCCTGCACCACCCGGAAACCGATCAGCGCCGGGAGGTTCGGGGCCAGGCCGCAGGCCACGGACGCCAGCGTGAACAGGGCGATCCCGGCGGTGTACGCACGGGTCGCGCCGATCCGGTCCGAGAATGCGCCCGTCGACAGCAGCAGTGCGGCGAAGGCGATCGTGTACGCGTCGACCACCCACTGCAGCCCCGTCATCCCGCCGCCGAGTTCCGAGCCCATCGACGGGAGCGCCACATTCACCACCGACGCGTCCAGCATGATCAGCGCGAAGCCGAGCAGGGAGGCCACCAGGGTCAGGGTGGGGGCGGGAGAAGGGGAGGGGCTCTGCGTGCGCCGGTCGCGGGGCAACTCGGCAGCGGAATCCGGTGCTTGAACGAGGTTCTCTGTTGGCATGTGCCAAGCCTGGCGATCGACCCCGGCGTACAGTAGTGGCCTGAATGCCATAGCTCCGGAGGTTCTGGCCATGCCGCCTGTGCACCGTGTCGTCGTCATCTCGGCGCCGCCCGTGTCGATGTTCAACATCGCCATCCCCGAGATGCTGTTCAGCAAGGTCGAGATCGACGGCGCCCCGGGATACGAGACGCTCTTCTGCACCGCGGAACCCGGTCCTGTCCGCACCAGCAGCGGACTCGATGTGCACATCCCGCACGGCCTGGACGTCATCGACACCGCGGACACCGTGATCATCGCCGGCGCCGGCTCCCGCGAGGAGCCCGATCCGCGCATCCTCGCCGCGCTCCGCCGGGCCTTTGCCGACGGCAAGCGCATCGCCTCCATCTGCACCGGCGCCTTCGCCCTCGCCGAGGCGGGCCTCCTCGACGGGCGCGCCGCCACCACGTACTGGACGTACACCGGCGAACTCGGCGACCGCTACCCCTCCGTCGATCTCCAGAAGGACGTCCTCTTCGTCCAGGACGGCACGGTCCTCACCTCGTCCGGCTACGCGGCCGGGATCGACCTCTGCCTCCACATCATCCGTACCGACTACGGCGCGGCCGTCGCGAACGGCGTCGCCCGACTCACCCTCGTCGCTCCGGTACGGCCCGGCGGCCAGACGCAGTTCACCGACACCCCGCTGCCGCCCGAGCGCGGCGTCTCCTTCGCGTGCACCCGCGCCTGGGCGATGCAGCACCTCGACGAACCGCTGACTCTCACCGACCTGGCCCGCAACGCGGGCGTCTCCGTACGGACGCTCTCGCGCCGCTTCCACGCCGAGACCGGACTCAGCCCCCTCCAGTGGCTGCTCCACCAGCGCATCGAGCGGGCCCGCGAACTGCTGGAGACCACCTCCCTCCCCATGGATCAGGTCGCTCGCGCCAGCGGCCTCGGCACCGGCGACTCGATGCGCCAGCACATCCAGCGCCGCCTCGGCCTCACCCCGAGCGCGTACCGTGCCTCTTTCAGCAGGCTGACCGCGGCGCCGGTCGCGGCGGCCACGGTCTGATCCGGCCCGGGCGGGTTCGGGCGTAGGGCGGGGGAGGCAGGACATTGCGACGTGTGGTGCGGGGCTTCTGGGGGCCCCGGGAAGAGTCGGCCGAGGCGCTGACCCGGCGATGGAAGCTCACCCTGGACCGGCTTGCCGAGATCCTTCCGGCGGGTGGCTCGGGAGCCGTGTGGACGTGGCGGCAGATCCATTCGTCCGGGCCCGCCACTGATCTCCCGCCGAACGAGGACTCCCTCCTCGCCGCTCTGCGCGCGGCCCGGGATGCCGACGGCTGGTCGGACCGAGTCGGGTTCGGGCTGCGACTCGTGCTCGCGGGTGGGCCGGGGTGGGAGATCGAGGTCAGCGGGAACGGGGGCGGCGCCTCGGAGTTCCTCCTCCAGTCGATGGTGATCGGTGTCAGATCGCCGGACGACGCCGAGATCTCCGACGGGGATCTCCTTGCTGTCGTCGCCGAGGCGTGGGAGCCCGACTTCGGCGATGTCACCGACGACGATGTGCTCGACGCCTTGGAGGACGATGCGGGTTTCGTTGTCGGTGAGCCCTGCGTCGGCTGGGTCGGCTACCTCTCCCCGGCACGCGCGGCCCTGCTGCCGGCGGACATGGCGGCCTGGTGCAAGGAGCTCGCCGTCGGCGGCGTACTCCTCGACATCGCTTCGCACGGCGACGTGAAGGACGTCGTGCGGGCCAATCTGCGGTTGCGGGAAACCGGTGCGCTGCAGCCGCTGCCGTGCCCGATGGACCGGACCGTGCTGTGACCGTCCGGACCGGTGGGACGCCAGGCCGCGCTCAGCCGGGGAATGAGGGCGTCCGCTCCTGCGTTGTCCACGGGAGCGGAGGGTGGCTCCGCGCCGCCTGAGCTGTACGTACGAGAACACGGAGAGAAGAAGAGACATGCGCGTCGAGATCTGGAGCGACATCGCCTGCCCCTGGTGCTACATAGGGAAGGCCCGCTTCGAGAAGGGCCTGTCGGGGTTCGCCCACCGCGACGAGGTCGAGGTCGTGCACCGGTCCTTCGAGCTCGACCCCACGCATGCCAAGGGCGACACCGTGCAGGTGATCGACATGCTGGCGCAGAAGTACGGGCGCACCCGCGAAGAGGCGAAGGCCATGGAGGCGAACGTCGCGGCCAACGCGCAGGCAGAGGGGCTCGGCTACCTCACCGAGGGCCGCGACCACGGCAACACCTTCGACATCCACCGGCTGCTCCACCTGGCCAAGGCCCGAGGCCGCCAGGACGAGCTGCTGGGCCTCGCCTACCGGGCGAACTTCGCCGAGAAGCGTTCCGTCTTCGACGGTGACGTGCTGGTCGAGCTGGCCGTCGAGGCAGGGCTCGACGCCGACGAGGCGAGTGCCGTCCTCGCCGACCCGGAGGCGTACGCCGCCGAGGTGCGGGCCGATGAGCGCGAGGCGTCCGAGCTCGGGGCCAACGCGGTGCCGTTCTTCGTACTCGACCGCCGGTACGGGATCTCCGGCGGCCAGCCCGCCGAGGTCTTCGCCCAGGCGCTCGAACAGGCGTGGAAGGACCGGCCGCTGACCGCGATCGGCGGGGACGCCGCGGCGTGCGACGCCGACGGTGCCTGCGAGGTCCCGCAGACCGGCAGCAACGCCTGAGCGCGCAGGCCGACGCCGTCGCCCCACACCTCGCTCAGCTGCATACATGAGCATTGCTTGGGTGTACCCCTTGACTCTTCGTAATTGACGAGGAGTCAAGGGGGCTTCAGGCTGGGCTCATGGAGACTACTTCGCTCAGCCGTGCGGTGGACGACGAGTTCGCGCCGGAGACCGCCTACCTCAACACCTCCACCTGTGGGCTGCTGCCCCGGCGCACCGTGGACGCGGTGAGGGCGCTCGCCGAGGCGATCGCCACGGGGCGCAGGGCCGGCTCCGGCGACTTCGAGGCGGTGGACGCGGCCCGGGCCGGCTTCGCCCGCCTCGCCGGTGTCGACGCCGACCGGGTCGCCACCGGCAGCTCGGTCTCCGTACACGTCGGGCTGATCGCGGCCTCGCTGCCGGCGGGGGCCGAAGTCCTGGTGCCCGAAGGGGAGTTCAGCTCCGTCGTCAGCCCGTTCGCGGTCCGTGGCGATCTCAAGATGCACTACGTCCCGCTGGACGGGCTGGCCGACGCGGTACGGCCCGGCACCGATCTCGTCGCCTTCTCCTCCGTGCAGTCCGCCGACGGCCGGATCGCCGATCTGGACGCGGTACGTGCGGCGGCCGCCGCCCACGGCGCCCGGACGCTGCTCGACGCCACCCAGTCGGCCGGCTGGCTGCCGCTGGACGCCGGGGCGTACGACTACACCGTCACCGGCGGCTTCAAATTCCTGCTCTGCCCGCGGGGTGCGTCGTTCCTCACCGTCACCGAGGAGGCGCAGCGCACCCTGCCGACCGTCTTCGCCGCGTGGGTCGCCTCCGACGACCCCGGGAACAGTACGTACGGCCCGGTCGGGCGGCTCTCCCCGACCGCCCGGCGCTACGACGAACCGCCGGCCTTCCTCTCGTACCACGGCGCCGAGCACTCCCTCGCGCTGCTGGGCGAGGTCGGCATCGACGCCGTCCACGCCCACGCCACCGGGCTCGCCGCCCGCATGCGGGCCGGGCTGGCCGGGCTGGGGCACGAGGCGGTGCCGGGGGAGTCGGCGATCGTGGCCGTGCCCGGACTCGGCGGGCGGGAGCCGGAGCTGGCGCGGGCCGGGGTGATGGTCGCGAACCGGGCGGGGAGTCTGCGCGCGGCCTTCCACCTGTACAACACGGAGGCCGATGTGGACCGTGCCCTGGACGTGCTCTCCGGCTGAACCCGCCCGGATGCCGGCCGGCCCCGTCCGGACGCCGGAGGATCAGCGGCGCTCGGGGCAGTTCTCGGTCTCGTGGCAGAGGTTCTCCTCGACCTTGGCGAGCAGCCGGGCCAGCTCCTTGCGTTCGGCCGGGTCCAGCCCGGCGAGGGTGTGCTCCTCCAGATTCGTCCAGGCACGCTCGACGTCGGCGTGCAGCGCGCAGCTGTCGTCGGTGGCCTCGACCAGGACGGCCCTGCGGTCGTCCGGGTCGGGGCAGCGGCGGACGTGCCCGGTCTGTTCGAGGCGCTGGAGCATCTTGGTGACGGTGGAGGGGTCGAGGTCGACGGCCTTGATCAGCTCGGACTGGCGCACCGCACCCGCGTCCCACAGATACATCATCAGGAATTCCTGGCCGGGGTAGAGCCCGAGCCCCTTGAGCAGCTTGCCCGCGGCGAACCGGTGCAGCCGGGCGATCCGTGAGACGGCATGGCTGACGGGGCCGCCGAGGGCGGCGCTCGGCAGGTCGGTACAGGCGGGGTCGGCCTTCATCGGGACTCCTCGGGGTGGTGTCGGGCGGCGCTGCAGATGGGTCGGGAGCGCGGAGCCGGTCGCTTTCTGCGAACTTTACCTTGGTCGGCCAATTAATGGGTTACAGTGGCGCGCAGCGCAGATAGTTGGCCGACCACATAATTTTTCTGGAGCTTCCATGACCACCGCATTCGACCCGATCGACCTGTCCGGTACCCAGCTCGCCAACCGCATAGCGATGGCCCCGATGACCCGCAGCCGGGCCGGTGAGGGCGGCATTGCCACGGATCTCGTCGCCGAGTACTACGCCCAGCGCGCGTCGGCGGGCCTCATCATCACGGAGGGCATCCAGCCGTCGGCGGTGGGCCAGGGCTACCCCTCCACTCCTGGGCTGCACAGCGCGGAGCAGGTCGCGTCCTGGCGCAAGGTCACCGCCGCGGTGCACGCGGCGGGCGGCCGGATCTTCGCCCAGCTCATGCACGCCGGCCGGATCGGCCACCCGGACCTGCTGCCGGACGGGCTCACCCCGGTCAGCGCCTCCCCACTCAAGCCCGCCGGTCAGCTCTACACCGGCGCGGGGCTGGAGGACTTCACCGCACCGCGCGAACTGACCGGCGACGAAGTCCGGCAGACCATAGCCGACTTCGCGGCGGCCGCCCGCAACGCGGTCGACGCCGGCTTCGACGGGGTCGAACTGCACGGCGCCAACGGCTACCTCATCCACCAGTTCCTCGCGCCCAACACCAACCTGCGCAACGACGAGTGGGGCGGCTCCGAGGAGGCCCGTATCCGGTTCGCCGTCGGGGTGGTCAAGGCCGTCGCCGCCGAGATCGGCGCGGAGCGGACCGGGCTGCGCATCTCGCCCGGAAACCCGTACAACGACATCGACGAGCCCGCGCCGGACTCCGTCTACACCGCGCTGGTACAGGAGATCGAGCCGCTCGGCCTCGCCTACCTGCACGTCCTGGAAGCGGCGGAGATCCGCGAGCTGACCCTCGCGCTGCGCAAGCAGTTCTCCGGCACCTTGATCCTCAACGCGCTGACGGACGGGCCGACCGGACCGGACGACCACTCGCTGATCGACGACGGGATCGCCGACATCATCTCGTACGGTGCCCTGTTCATCGCCAACCCGGACCTGCCCGCCAGGCTGAAGGCCGGCGGCCCGTTCAACACCCCGGACCCGTCGACCTTCTTCGGCGGGGACGCGAAGGGATACGTCGACTATCCGGCGCTGGACGCCGTTCAGTCCTGAGGCCGCGCGGGTCGCCGGGTCGCGGCTAGGGCCCGGCGTCCCCGAAGAGGTTCAGCACATCCTCCTGCCGGCTCGATTCCGGCAGCGCCCCCCGGGCCGCCCGCGCCCTCCCGCTACCCCCGGCCCGACTCCTCCAGCGGCGCACTGTGCCACTTCCACGAGGTGACCCGGGGATGGCCGGGCAGTTCGCCGCGGCCGGTGGCCCAGAGCAGGACGGCCCATCGGTCGGTGTCCTTCGGGGCGTCCGGGAACAGCCGGGCCACTACCCGGTCGCAGAGGCCCGCGGGCGGGGTCCAGGAGACATCCAGGCTCGCGGCGAGGTCATGCACGTGCACCAGGGTCTCCACGATGCCCATGGCGGCGAAGCCCTCCGGGTCGGACGCCCCGTAGGAGTGGTACGAGCGGACCTCGGGCGAGGCCGTCCGTACCATCGCCGCGAGCAGCGCGCCGCTCGCCTCCAGCGTCTGGAGCAGTCCGGAGGGTCCGGCCGACCGGTCCGCGAAGATCGCGTTCGCCGGACCGTCCTTGTGCTCGGCGCTCCAGCGGTAGGGGACGTACGTGTCCAGCGACGGTTGCCGCGGGCCCAGTTGGGCCGCGTAGGAGAAGAGATCGTCGCTCAGATGCTCCGCGGTCTCCCAGCAGTCCCACTCCAACGTCCCGGCCGGGACCAGCCAGTTGTCCACCGAGGACTCCCGGAGTGTGTCGACCGCGAGGCGGACCGCGGTGGTCACGTCGTCTGCCGTGACCGGCAGCCGGCTTCCGGTCAGTGCAGCCCGTTCCGCCGCACTGCACTCGACGCAGAACTCATTGCCCTCCGGATCGGCGAGTGTCGCCCAGCCCCGCCCGTTCGGCCTGCGGTGGTCGGCCACCAGGGTGGCGCCCAGGCCGAGCAGCCGCTCCACCTCCTCGTCGCGGGTGCGGTCCTGCGGCTGAATGTCCAGGTGCAGTCGGTTCTTGGCGCTCTTCGGCTCCGGCACCGAGATGAACAGGAGCGCGGCACCGGGGGCCTCGACGAGTGCCTCGGGATCGCCGGGGGCGTCCTCGTCGGAGAGCGGGGCGCCGAGTACCCCGGACCAGAAACCGGCGAGCTCGTAGGCGTCGGCGCAGTCGATCGTGATGTGACGTACGAGTGAAGTCATGGGCCCCACTGTCGCCGTTCACGGCCGTTACGGTCCACCAGGTTTGGAGAGGGGGTGGGGCGACGGATGCCGCCCCATCCCCTGCCCGGTTCAGCTCGCCGACACGTCATTTCACCGGTGTGAAGTCCCGCGCCCCGATGAACTCCGGACGCCGCGCCGGGGCCGCGAACGGCTCCTCGGCGGCGTTCTCCACGCTGTTGAAGACGATGAAGACATTGCTGCGCGGGTACGGGGTGATGTTGTCCCCCGAGCCGTGCATGCAATTGCAGTCGAACCAGGTCGCCGAACCCGCCTTGCCCGTGAAGAGCTTGATGCCGTGCCGGTCGGCCAGCTTCGTCAGCGCCTCGTCGGACGGGGTGCCGGCGTCCTGCATCTTCAGGGACTTCTTGTAGTTGTCCTTCGGTGTCCCGCCCGCACAGCCGAGGAACGACTTGTGCGAACCGGGCATGATCATCAGCCCGCCGTTGGTGTCGTGGTTCTCGGTCAGCGCGATCGACACGGACACCGCCCGCATGTTCGGCAGACCGTCCTCGGCGTGCCAGGTCTCGAAGTCCGAGTGCCAGTAGAACCCCGAAGCGCCGAAGCCCGGCTTGACGTTGATCCGGGACTGGTGGACGTACACGTCCGAACCGAGGATCTGACGGGCCCGGCCCACCACGCGCTTGTCGCCGACCAGCCGGGCGAAGACCTCGCTGATCCGGTGGACCTCGAAGACCGACCGTACGTTCTGGGACTTCGGCTCTATGATCGAGCGCTCGTCGGCCCGCACCGCGGGATCGGTGATCAGCCGGTCCAGTTCGGCGTGGCAGACGGCGACCTCGTCCGGTGTGATCAGCTGGTCCACGGTGAGGAAGCCGTCGCGCTCGAAGCCCTGCAGATCCTTCACGGCGACCGGCCCCGGGGCTCCGGGCGGGGACCAGATGACCGGGTCCTGACGGGGCGTGGTCATCTCGGCTGCGCCGCGTGTGGGGTACAGATCGGCACGTACATCGGTGGTCATGGTTCAGCCCTCCTCGGTCAGCAGTGGGTAGACACCGTTCTCGTCGTGCTCCTCCCGTCCGGTGACCGGAGGGTTGAAGACGCAGACACAGCGGAAGTCGGTCTTCGGCCGCATGGTGTGGTGCTCATGGCCGTTCAGCAGGTACATCGTGCCGGGGGTGATCCAGTGCTTCTCGCCGGTCTCGTCATTGGTGAGCTCGGCCTCGCCCTCGACGCACAGGACGGCCTCGATGTGGTTCGCGTACCACATCGACGTCTCGGTACCCGCGTACATCGTGGTCTCGTGGAGCGAGAAGCCCACCTTCTCCTGAGCGAGCACGATGCGCTTGCTCTCCCAGGTTCCGGAAGCGGCCTTCACATGGCGGTCGGTGTTCTCGATGTCACTGAACGATCGGACGATCACAGTGGGTCGGTGCCTTTCTCTCTGCGGCGGTGTTTCTCGTCGGACCCGCGTCGGGGGCGGGTCCGGGATCAGGCGGTCTCGCGGACTGCGCGGGCCAGGGTCCGCAGGCCCTCGTCCAACTCCTCGGGGGTGACGGTCAGCGGCGGCAGCAGTTTCACGACCTCGCTCTGCGGACCGGAGGTCTCGACCAGGAGGCCGAGCTCGAAGGCGCGGGCGCAGACCGCGACGGCACGCGACTTGTCGGTGAACTCCATGCCCCAGACCAGGCCGCGGCCCCGGAACTGCGCACCGAGCCGGGCGTGTTCGTCGCAGATCGCAAGGAGCGCCTGCTCGATCTGCTCGCCCCGGGCCAGGGTCTGCTTCTCCATCTGTCCGTCCGCCCAGTAGGCGTCCAGCGCGGCGGCGGCCGTGACGAACGCCGGGTTGTTGCCGCGGAAGGTGCCGTTGTGCTCGCCCGGCCCCCAGACGTCCAGCTCCGGTTTGAACAGGCAGAGCGACATGGGCAGTCCGTAGCCGCTGATGGACTTGGACAGGGTGACGATGTCGGGGGTGATGCCGGCCTCCTCGAACGAGAAGAACGCCCCCGTGCGTCCGCAGCCCATCTGGATGTCGTCGACGATCAGGAGCATGTCGCGGCGGTGGCACAGGTCGGAGAGCGCCCGCAGCCACTCGGGGCGCGCCACGTTGATGCCGCCCTCGCCCTGCACCGTCTCGACGATCACGGCGGCGGGCTGGTTGAGACCGGAGCCCTGGTCCTCCAGGAGCCGCTCGAACCAGAGGAAGTCCGGTACCCGGCCGTCGAGGTAGTTGTCGAACGGCATCGGGGTGCCGTGCACCAGCGGGATACCGGCCCCGGCCCGCTTGAAGGCGTTGCCGGTGACGGCGAGCGAGCCCAGCGACATGCCGTGGAAGGCGTTGGTGAACGAGACGATCGACTCGCGCCCCTTCACCTTACGGGCCAGCTTCAGCGCCGCCTCGACCGCGTTGGTGCCGGTCGGGCCGGGGAACATCACCTTGTACGGGAGATCACGCGGGCGCAGCACGGTGTTCTGGAAGGACTCCAGGAAGGCGCGTTTCGCGGTGGTGGCCATGTCGAGGCCGTGGGTGATGCCGTCGCGCTCGATGTAGTCGATCAACGCGCGTTTCAGCACCGGGTTGTTGTGGCCGTAGTTGAGAGATCCGGCGCCGGCGAAGAAGTCGAGGTAGGTGTGGCCGTCCTCGTCGGTCAGACGGGCGCCCTGCGCGCGGTCGAACACTGCGGGCCAACTGCGGCAGTAGCTCCGTACCTCCGACTCCAGGGTCTCGAAGACACTCAGCGCGGGCGGGGTGATGGTCACAGGGAATCTCCTGCTTGAGGGGGGTGTGACGGGCGGCGGCGTGCCCAGGTGCGGAACGGGCCGAGGCGCTCAGGCGTGGAAGGGGCCGATGCGGTACAGCACCTCCGGCAGATGCGTTCCCTCGGGGAACAGCCCGCCGTCGAAGAGCACTTCACGCTCCACGGCCACGTCGTGGCGCTGCGCGTAGGAGGTGAACAGCCGGTCCGACGCGGTGTTGTCCGGGGTGACGGTCGTCTCGACCGAGGCCAGGCCCTGCGAGGCTGCGACCCGCGAGGTCAGCGCGTCCAGCAGTTTTCCCGCCAGTCCGGTCCCGCGGTGGCCGTGGTCGACGGCCACCTGCCAGACGACGAGTGTCTCGGGGCGGTCAGGCCGGAGGTATCCCGTCACGAAGGCAACGGGCCCGCCGGTCTCGTCGCGGGCGACCACGGAGGTGGCCGCGAAGTCACGGCACCACAGCAGGTAGCTGTACGAGGAGTTGAGGTCCAGGACCTCGGAGTCGCGGGCGATGCGCCAGATCGCGGCTCCGTCCTCCACTCGTGGGGTGTCGATGGTGAGGAATTCGCTTCGGGCACTTGCAAAATCTGCTGGTGCGGCGGTCATGCGAATTGAATTTACCCAGCAAATTCTGAAATTGCATCGACGCAAGGGGTTGGGTGGAGTGATCCTTTGTGTTATCACGCGGGCGCGTGCACCGGCGCGATCCGGCCTCACTTTCTTCCGTTTTGTGTGCTATATATCCGGCATAACGGCCGCGATGTGGAGTCGGTCACAAGGTCGTAACTCTCGGGTGACGCAACGGAATTGTGTGGATCGGGCTTCTGGGAACTTGGGTGTTTAGGGTCCGGGAAAGCGGGCAGAAGAATGCGGGGAGCTGCTCTGAATAGAGCGGCTCCCCGCATTTATGGAATATTGACGTTCCGGTGCGCTTTTACTCGCTCGGCCAGGTTTCCGAAACGGCTTTGCGGGCAGTTTCGAAGTCGACCTGCCGGCCCGCATCGGCCAGCGCCGCCCCCAGAGCCGCGAGCGAGGACTGCACCGCGCCCCGCGTCGCATCCACACCGTAGTGATTGACCCGGATCATCTCCTTGGACAGTGCGCCTCCGCCCGCGATCAGCGACAGCGACGGGTCGGCCGCGAGTGCCCGCGCGACCAGCCCGGAGGCGTCGACGCCCGCCGGGGCGCGCAGCGTCGTCGCGACCGGCGCCGCGTCCTTCGCCTCGTTCACATACGGCGACAGGCCGCCGCCGAGCGCCACCGCACCCGCACGTGTCGCCGCGGCAGCCGAGGCATGCCGGGCCATCAGCGCATCCAGGCCCTCGGCCTCGATCCGCTCCACGCAGGCCTCCAGAGCCAGCATCTCCAGCTGGGCGGGGGCGTGCAGCAGCGCTCTGCGACCGCCGTCGATCCAGCGCTCCTTCCAGTCCAGGAGGGAGAGGTACGAGCGGCGCGGGGCCTGGGGGTTGGCGGCGATCCGCTCCCAGGCCCGCTCGCTCACCGACACCGCCGAGACCCCGGCCGGGCCGCCCATCGCCTTCTGCGCGCCGATCACACAGAGGTCGACGCCCCACACGTCCGGCAGCAGCGGCTCGGCGCCCACCGAGGCGACGGCGTCCAGCATGAACAGCGCCCCGTGCGAACGGACCACCTCACCGATCTCGGCGACCGGGTTGGTGTTGCCGGTCGCCGCCTCGGCGTGGACCAGGGAGACGAAGTCGATCTCCGGGTGCTCGGCCAGCGCCCGTGCGACCTGGTCGGCGGTGACCGCCGTGTGGAACGGAACCGCCAGATCGACGACATTGGCACCGCAGTCGCGCAGCCAGTTCCCGAAGGTCTGTCCGTACGGTCCCGTGACGACGTTCAGCGCGGTCGAGCCGGGCCGGGCGCCGCCCCGGATGCAGCCTTCGAGGGGGAGCAGCGCCTCGCCCTGCATGATGACGACGTCCTGCTCGGTGGCGAGGAGGCCGGCCACCCGCTTCTCGATGGCCGCGAAATGCGCGGCGGTGAGCGGGGCGAGGTCGAGGAAGGGGTGCGTCACGGTGGTGCTCTCTTCGGATCGGGTCGGTGCGCCGCGGTGCTGCGTACGGGACAATGCTTCCGCCGAAGCGTACCCAGGGCGCCGGGAGGTGCCTCGTACAGTGCTGCTCATGAGTGATCACAGGGCACCGCAGGTGCTGCACGTGAAGGGGCGGGTGCTCGTCGGACCGCAGGACGTCCGCGACGAGCTCTGGGTCGTCGACGGACGGATCTCGTACGGGAGGCCGGCCGGCGCGGACGAGGCGGTGACCGTCACCGGCTGGGCGCTGCCGGGGCTGGTGGACGCCCACTGTCACGTCGGGCTCGACCATCACGGTGCCGTCGACGCGGCGACCAGCGAGAAGCAGGCCATCGCCGACCGGGAGGCGGGCGCGCTGCTGCTGCGGGACGCGGGTTCGCCGGCCGACACCCGGTGGATCGACGAACGCGAGGACCTGCCGAAGATCATCAGGGCCGGCCGCCATATCGCCAGGCCCCGCAGATACACCCGGAACTACGCCTACGAGATCGAGCCGGACGAGCTGGTCGCGTACGTCGCACAGGAGGCGCGCCGCGGCGACGGCTGGGTGAAGCTGGTCGGCGACTGGATCGACCGGGAGGTGGGCGATCTGACCGCCTGCTGGCCGCGCGAGGCGGCCCGGGCGGCCATCGCCGAGGCGCACCGGCTCGGCGCCCGGGTCACCGCACACTGCTTCGCCGAGGACTCGCTGCGCGATCTCGTCGAGGCCGGCATCGACTGCATCGAGCATGCCACCGGGCTGACCGAGGACACCATTCCGCTCTTCGCCGAGCGCGGTGTCGCGATCGTCCCCACGCTGGTCAACATCGCCACGTTCCCCTCGCTCGCGGCGGGCGGCGACGCCAAGTTCCCCCGCTGGTCGGCCCATATGCGGCGGCTGCACGAGCGGCGTTACGACACCGTGCGCGCCGCGTACGACGCCGGGATCCCGGTCTTCGTCGGCACCGACGCGGGCGGGGTGCTCGCCCACGGGCTGGTGGCGGACGAGGTCGCCGAGCTGGTGAAGGCGGGCATCCCGGCCCTGGACGCACTGTCCGCGACGACCTGGGGTGCGCGTCAGTGGCTCGGGCGGCCGGTGCTGGAGGAGGGCGCACCGGCGGACCTGGTGGTGTACGACGAGGACCCGCGGGCGGACGTACGGGTGCTGGCGGCGCCGCGACGCGTGGTGCTGAACGGGCGGGTGATCGGCTGAGGGACGGCTCACGGAGCCGCCTTCCGACCGGGGTGTGCCGAGTTGACAGGCAGTTACCGAATCCCTGCCGTGTCGTTGAAGCACCCTTGCGCGCACCCCGGCGCAGTCGGCCTCCGCGCCGTCCGCGCTCAGTGGATCGGGTGACTCCGAGGAACGAACGTACCGAGATATTCGAATACATGCGCGGAAACCCCCCTTTGGAGTGAACTCACGCCAGGTGTCTGCCAGTTCACCCTCCGTGCGTAAAGCTTTCGGGGTCGAGGTCACCGGTGCCCGCGATGTCCCCCATTGGACGGCGCCGGTGGCTCCATGTCTCTTGTGGGGGTTCCACCATCTTGAACAGCAATACCTTCCGCCTGGCCGCCCTGGCGGTCGCCGCCGCTCCCGTCGCCCTGCTGGTCGCCGTCCCGGCGCAGGCCGCCACCGCGACCACCACGACCACCGGCGACGGGAAGGCGAGCGCGGTCGTGCTCCGTACCGCACTCGACGTCTCGCTCCTGAACAAGACGATCGATGTGCCGCTCAAGGCCACGCTCAATGAAGTGCAGGCACCCGCCAGCGCCGACAAGACCGCGCTGAGCGTGCGGCTCGACGGGGTGGACCACGGACAGCCGTTCAGCGTGCTGAGCGCCGATGTGGCCACCGCCAGGGCAACCGTCGGCAAGCACAGGGCCGAGGGCTACAGCAATCTCGCGAAGGCCCGGGTCCATGTGCCCGGACTGCCGCTGCTCTCGCTGATCGAGGTCGAGAAGGTCACCTCCAAGGCGGTCTGCGAGGTGGGCAGGAAGCCGGTCGCCGAGTCGAACGTGCTGGGGCATGTGTCGGTCCTCGGCAAGCGGATCACCCTCACCGCGGGCGGTACCACACAGGTGAAGGTGCCGGGCGTCGGTGAGGTGACCCTCGACCTGTCGAAGACGCACACCACCTCGCGCACCGCAGCGGCGGCCGCGCTTCAGCTGAAGGTCTCGGTCAACCCGCTCAAGCTGAATGTCGCCGATGTGCAGGGTGAGGTCACGCTCGCCGAGGCGACCTGCGAGACGCCGAAGTCGACCGGAGGCGGCGGCAACGGCGGTTCCGGCAACGGCGGTTCCAGCGACGGCGGTTCCGGCAACGGCGGGACGAGTGGCGCAGGCACCTCCGGCAGCGGTGGCAGCACGTCCGGGGGCACGGGTGGTGACAGCGGCGATGTGAAGCCCCAGACCGGCACCGGCCACGCCCCGGCCGTCGACTCCAACCTCGCGGAGACGGGCGGCAGCTCCACGACCCCGTACATCGCGGGCGGCGCGGCCGTGCTGCTGGCGGTGGGCGCCGGGGCGATGGTCGTGGCCAGGCGCCGCGCCCAGGACTGACCTCTCGACCAAGGCCCGAGGGGGGCAGTCATAGGTCAGGAGGGGAGCGGGGAGCGGCGTCCGCGTGACGGAACGCCGCTCCCCGTGAGCGTGAGGAATGCCGCTCCCCGTCGGCGGGGGAAGGAGCGTGGCCGTCCCGTCAGCGTGTGACCGCGGGCAGCGTCTGCAGTGCCTGGTCGAGTGCCTGCAGGAAGCGGTTGGTCGTCGCACGGTCGCGTACCGCCAGCCGCAGCCACTGCGGACCGAGCCCCGGAAACGTATCTCCACGCCGCGCCGCGAACCCCAGCGCCCGCAACCGCTCCCGCACCTCGGCAGCACCCTCCAGCCGCACCAGGACGAACGATCCCTCGGCCGGTTCCACCACCCGCACCTCGGTGAACTCCCTGAGCCCCGCGACCAGATGGTTCCGGTCCACCGCGATCCGCTCCGCCGCGGCAGCCGCCTCGGCCAGGGCCTGCGGCTCCATGCACGCCTCTGCCGCCGCCAGCGCCGGGGACGACACCGGCCACAGCGGCTGCGCCTCCTCCAGCGCGCGGATCGTCTTCTGGGCGGCGAGTGCGTAACCGATCCGCAGCCCCGCGAGCCCCCAGGTCTTGGTGAGGCTGCGCAGCACCACGAGCCCAGGGATGTCCGTACGCCCGCACAGCGCCTCGCGCTCGTCCGGCACCGCGTCCATGAACGCCTCGTCGACCACCAACGTCCGTCCGGGGCGCGCCAGTTTCTCCAGCACGGCCGCCGGATGCAGGACCGATGTGGGGTTCGTCGGATTGCCGACCACCACCAGATCCGCGTCCTCGGGCACCGCCACCGGGTCCAGCCGGAAATCGTCCCCGGCCGACAGCAGCACCCGCCGTACCTCGTGCCCGGCCGCACGCAGCGCCGACTCGGGCTCGGTGAACTGCGGATGGATCACGACCGGACGGCGGACCGGCAGCGCCCGTGCGATCAGCACGAAAGCCTCTGCCGCACCCGCCGTCAGCAGCACGCGTTCCACCGGCAGCCCGTGCCGGGCCGCGACCGCCGACCGCGCCGGACGGCCGTCCGGGTACGCGGCGAGCGTGCCCAGCGACGCGGCTATCCGTGTCTTCAGCCAGGCCGGGGGCGTATCGGCCCGTACGTTGACGGCGAGATCGGTGAGATCCCGGCCCCGTACTTCCGCGTCACCGTGGTGCCGCAGATCGTGCGTGCCCGCGCCTGTGGCGTCGGGTCTTTCAGTGGGAGTGTGCATGACCGCCGTGGGGGTGGTGGTGATGGCCGTCGTCGTCGGGGTGGAAGTGCGGCTGCTGCGGCAGCCCCACCTTGTCCTCGAAGCCCGGCAGCGAGATCCGGTACACGCATGAGTCGCAGTTCATCCGCAGATCGCCCTTGACGGCCTCCCGGTAGCGCTCCATGACCAGGTCGTACAGTTCCTCGGCCGCACCGATGACTTCGGCCGAGCGGACATCGAGCTCCGGGTGGGCGGCGGCCCACTCCTCGGTCTGATGACGCACCCGGTCCGGCAGGATGCCGGTGAAGAGGAAGTACGGCAGAACGACTATGCGCCCGGCACCCAGCTTCACGCAACGGTCGAGACCGGACGGTACGTCCGGCGCCGCGAGCGAGACGAACGCCGTCTCCACCCCCGAGTAACCACGGCCCTCCCAGAACAGCCGCGCCGCCTTGTACACCTCGGCGTTGGCGTCCGGGTCGGTCGAACCGCGCCCGACCAGCAGCACCGTCACCTCGGACCGGTCGGTGTCGCCCAGCGCCGCGTCGACCCGGCGCTCCAGCACCTTCAGCAGCGCCGGGTGCGGGCCGAGCGGACGGCCGTAGGTGTATGAGATGCCGGGGTGGCGCTCCTTCTCACGGGCCAGCGCCGCCGGAATGTCCCCCTTGGCGTGCCCGGCCGACACCAGCATCAGCGGCACGGCGGCGAAGCGCTTCACACCGCGCTCGACCAGCTCGGTCACGGCGTCGCCGAGCGGCGGCGGGGACAGCTCGATGAAGCCGCCCGCGACCGGCAGTTCGGGGTGGCGCTTGCCCAGCTCGGTCACGAAGTCACGGAACGCCGCGGCCCCGCCCTCGTCCCTGGTGCCGTGGCCGGCGATGAGCAGTGCGGGCTGGGTGGACGGGGTGGTCACAGGTTCTCCTCGGTGTTCGTGGTGGGTACGGGGTGGTACAGCAGGGCGTTGAGAGCAGCGGCCGCGACCGCCGAGCCGCCCTTCTCGGACACATTGCTCACGGCGGGCAGACCGCTCTCGCGCAGCGCCGCCTTCGACTCGGTCGCGCCGACGAAACCGACCGGCAGCCCGATGACGAGCGCGGGCGCGGCATCGAGGACGAGCAGCTCCTCCAGCGCGGTCGGCGCATTGCCGATCACCCAGATCGCGCCGGGCCCGACCTGCTCGTACGCGAGCCGGATCGCATGTGCCGAACGGGTCAGCCCCAGGCCGGACCTGGCCTCCTTGAGACGGCACACGGTCTCGCGGCGGGTGATGCCCGCCGCGACCATCTCCACATCGGTGACGACCGGCGCACCGGCGTGCAGCGCCGCATGGGCGACGACGAGCGACGCCTCGTCGCAGACCAGGTCCGTCGCGTACTCCAGATCCGCCGCGGAGTGGATGACCCGCTCCACGACGGCCCGGGTCAGCGGTGCGAAGTGCGAGGTGTCCAGGCGTGCACGCAGCCGCCGGAACGACTCCTGCTCGATGGGGTGAACGGTTCTCTCCCAGGGCCGGTTCACTCGGCTCCCTCCTGTGCGGGGACCGTGGTGGCCGACTGCCAGCGGTAGCCGCGCGGTGTCACCATGCGGCCCGCGATCTCCCGGGTGGCCGTGTTGCCGACCGTCACGACCGTCATCATGTCCACCGTCGCCGGGTCCAGACCGGCGAGCGAGGTCACCCGGCTGCTCTCGTCAGGGCGCGAGGCATTGCGTACGACACCGACCGGTGTCGCCGGTTCCCGGTGCTCGGACAGGATCGACAGGGCCTTCGGGAGCTGCCAGTCGCGGCCCCGGCTGCGCGGGTTGTAGAACGTCACGATGATGTCGGCCTCGGCCGCGGCCCGTACCCGGCGCTCGATGACCTCCCACGGAGTGTGCAGGTCGGAGAGGCTGATCGACACATGGTCGTGGCCCAGCGGGGCGCCCAGGATCGCGGCAGCCGCCAGCGCGGCCGTCACACCCGGCACACCCACCACATCGATATCGGCGCCGGCCTCGGCGAGCGCGGGCGACGCCATCGCGTACACGCCCGCGTCACCGCTGCCGATCAGCGCCACCGCATGCCCCTTGCGCGCCTCGGCGACCGCCGTACGGGCCCGCTCCTCCTCGGCGCCGAGCCCTGACTCCAGGATGGTGGTGCCGGGCCGCAGCAGGTCCCTGATCTGGTCGACGTACTGATCGAGCCCGACCAGCACCGAGGCCCGCCGCAGCTCCTCGCGGGCCCGCGGCGTCAGCAGATCGCGCGCACCCGGGCCGAGACCGACGACGGCCAGGCGCCCGCGCGGGCTGCGGCGCACCACCGCACACGTGGCCATCGCGGCCCGCCCCACAGGGGTCGACTTCCGCTTCGGTACGAGGAGTTCGCCCCCTGCGGCGAGTGCGGCGGCCTCCGCGACGGAGGGCGTTCTGACCGCGGCGAGCGGTGCGCCGGACGGATTGGGCACCTCGATACGGGCCAACTCGTCGGCGGCGTACGTCCGCAGCTGTACGCCGAACTGCGAGGCCGCGGCGACGATCCCCGGCTCGTTCGCCTTCGCGTCGACCGTCACCAACTCCGCGATGCTCAGCGGCGACAGCCCGGCGTCGTGCAGGGCGTCCCGGATCAGCCCGACGACCTCCTCGACCGGCGCGCCCTTGGACGCGCCGACCCCGACAGCGAGTGACGCGGGCCGCAGCACGGCGGCCTGCGCCCCGGGTTCCACGATCCGGTCGGTGACATGCAGCACCGCACCACCCCCGGCGCCGGGGGAAACATTCGACGGCAACGGTGGCAACGGCCACACCGCATCAGCCCGCAGCTCCACCCCCGCCCCGTCGAGCATCACGCGCGACACCCCCGCCACATCGCCCTCAACGGGGAGGCCCAGCATGTCCAGCCCCGGCACCCCCGCCGCGTCCGTCGCCGTAGTCACGACCGGCGCCGCGCCCAGCACCTCACCGACCGCCCCGGCCAGGTCGTTCGCTCCGCCACCGTGCCCGCCGAGCAGCGCCACAGCATGGCGGCCCGCCTCGTCGACACAGACGACACCCGGGTCCGAGGCCTTGTCCGACAACAGCGGCGCGAGCAGCCGCACCACGGCCCCCGTCGCCAGGAAACACACCAGCTGCTCGCACTCGGCGAACGCCCGCTGCACGGCCTCGCGCACCGGTCCCTCGTAGACCACGGTGCGGCCGGGCCAGGCCGCGGCCAGCCGGTCGCGGGCGACGGTGCCCGCCGCCGTTGCGGAGATCAGGCCGATCACTGGGTTGCTCCTTCGCTTGCACGGACCGCGGGGCGGGTGCCCCACAGCAGAAAGACCGGGTTGGTCGCGGCGAGCCGCGTCACCTCGCCGGGCAGCGGCGCCAGCCGGGAGGACTGCAGCAGCACGCCCTCGGGCACGAGCCCGGCACCGGCCAGCGCCGCACGCACCTGAGGCACCCGGTCCAGTGCCGCCAGCGCCACCACCACCGAGCGCCGCGCACGCTGGGCGCACGCCGTCACGATGGCGGGCAGTTCACGTCCGCCGCCCCCGATGAACACCGTGTCCGGCTCGCCCAGACCGTCGAGCACGGCGGGCGCCGAGCCGTGCACCGCACGCACGTACACCCCGTGCGCGGCCGCGTTCGCCCTGATCCGCTCGACCCCGTCCGAGGTCTTCTCCACGGCGACGACCGCCGCGCCGAGCCGCGCGCACTCCACCGCCACCGAACCCGAACCCGCACCGATGTCCCACACCAGGTCACCGGTGCGCGGCCCCAGCCGGGCCAGCGCCAGCGCCCGCACCTCGAACTTGGTGATCATCGAGTCGCGGTGCTCGAACTCCGTCTCGTCCAGCGCCCACCGGCCGGGCCCCGCGGGCGGCCCCGCGACGGTCCGTACCGGGGAGAGCGCCCGGGACTCGTCCAGACACAGCACCACACTCACCGGATCCGGCCAGTCGCGGGCCACCGCCTCGGCAGGGGTCAGCCGCTCGATGCGCTCCCGCTCCGGATCGCCGAGCGCCGTCGCCACGACCAGGGTGCGCCCCTCGGCTCCGTGCACCAGCCCGGCCGCCAGCTCGGCGGGCCCGGCGCCGGGCCCGGTCAGGACGGCCACCTTCGGGTGCGCCAGACACGCGTTCACCGCGGTACGCGGGTCGCGGCCGTGCGCACTGACCACGACCGAGTCGTCCCACGCCAGCCCGAGCCGGGCGAACGCGACCGCGACGGAAGGCGAACCCGGCCGCACATCGAGCGCGCTCGCCCCGAAACGATCGGCCAGCGCCCGTACGATCCCGAAGAATCCGGGGTCACCGGAGGCCAGCACGACCACCCGTGCCCCGCCCCCGTGCGCATGTTCCGCGATCCGGTCGAGCGCCGGCGCCAGCGGACCGAGCACGATGCGCTCGACCTGCTCCGGCGGCCCCGCGGCTTCCAGATGACGCCGGGCGCCGACCACCAACGTGGCCACGGCCAGCGCTTCCTGGGCCTCGGCACCGAGTGGCTCGCCCGTCCCCGTACCGAAGACCCGGATCATGAGCCGGACCGCTGGGCGCGCAGTTCGGCCCGCGCCGCCTTGTCGGCCTTGCGGAAACCGTGGAAGTGCCCCGGGTGGTAGAGGTGCGAACGTGTCCCCGAAGCCGAAAGCGCCGGGCCGACCAGGAAGAGGGTGTGCTTCCAGAGCTTGTGCTCCTTGACCGTCTCCTCCAGGGTCTCGATCGTGCAGTGCAGGATCAGCTCCTCCGGCCAGGTCGCCTGGTACGCGATCACGACCGGCGTCGACGTCGGATAGCCGCCCTCCAGCAGCTCCTGGGTGAGCTGCCCGGACCGGGCGGCCGACAGGAACAGCGCCATCGTCGTGCCGTGGCGCGCGAATTCCCGTACCTCCTCGCCCGGCGGCATCGGCGTCTTGCCGCCACCGAGACGGGTCAGGATCACGGACTGCGCGACCTCCGGAATCGTCAGCTCCCGCTGGGCGATCGCCGCGACGGCCGAGAACGACGACACCCCCGGCACGATCTCGACCGCGACCCCCAGCCCGGTACACCGGTCGACCTGCTCCTGCGTGCCGCCCCACAGCGCCGGGTCGCCGGAGTGGATACGGGCCACCTTCAGCCCCTCGGCGGCCGCGCGTTCGTACACGGCGACGACCTGTTCCAGCGACATCTGCGCAGAGTCGAGGATCTCCGCGCCCTCCCGGGCATGCTCCAGAACCTCCGCCTGCACCAGGCTCGCCGCCCAGATGACGATGTCGGCATCCTCGATGGCCCGTGCCGCCCGGAAGGTCAGCAGATCGGCGGCGCCGGGGCCGGCACCGACGAACGTCACTTTGCCGTGGGTGGGCGCGGCGAACGTGCCGGCTGCGTCGACTGCTTCGGACATGGGACGGGGTCCTTTCGGGAAACGGAACAGAAGGGTGGGACGGACGGCAGGGCGCGGTGAGATGCGCGCACCGGGGTCAATCGGCTAGCAAGAGCGCATGGCGGTGTTCGTGGCGCTCGGCGCGTTCCTGATGACCCTGGCCGGCGGCTGGGTCGCCCAACGCGTCACCGACCGCCGTCACCTGGTGCTCGGCTTCGCCGGCGGACTGATGCTCGGCGTGGTCGGCCTGGACCTGCTGCCGGAGGCGATCGACGCCGCGGGCGATCCGGTCTTCGGTGTCCCGGCGGCCCTGCTGCTGTTCGTGGGCGGCTTCCTGGTCGCCCACCTGGTGGAGCGTCTGCTCGCCGTACGCCAGGCGGCACACGGCGCGGGCGAGGAGAGGGTGCCGCAGGTCGGACTCACGGCAGCGGCGGCGATGGTCGGCCACAGCCTGATGGACGGTGTCGCGCTCGGCGCGGCCTTCCAGGTGGGCGTCGGCATGGGAGCCGCCGTAGCCCTCGCCGTCATCACGCACGACTTCGCCGACGGCTTCAACACCTACACGATCACCAGCCTGTACGGGAACGCCCGCCGCAAGGCCGTGCTCATGCTGTTCGCGGACGCCGTGGCCCCGCTCGTGGGCGCGGCGACGACACTGCTGTTCACCCTTCCGGAGGAACCGCTCGGCTGCTATCTCGGCTTCTTCGGCGGCGCACTGCTCTACCTGGCCGCCGCCGAGATCCTCCCCGAGGCACACCACGAACACCCGGCCCGCTCCACGCTGCTGTGCACGGTGGCCGGGGTGGGCTTCATCTGGCTTGTGGTGGGCATCGCGGACTGACCACCGCGCCGCACCCGGGCGCCTCACAATTTCCCGCCCCGCCCGCCGTCGCGCGGCGCGGGCGCGATCAGCGTCGACAGATACGGCAACGGCCCCTCGGCCAGCTCCGCCGCCGGCCGGATCGACTCCTCGGGCAGCCCGAGCGCCGAACCCCACACCGCGTCCTCGGTACGCCCCGTCTCACGCAGTGCCGTGGCCACCTCCGCGGCCAGCCGCCCGAACTTGTACGCGACGACCGTCCCGGGACCTTCCAGAGCCTCCTTGAGCACCGCGGCCCCGGCGGTCACCGGTACCAGCGTCAACGGCTCCGTGCCCTCCGTCAGCACCGCACCGCTGCGGGCAGCCAGATCCTGCATGGCCGTGATCCCCGGAACGGTCTCCACGGCCGTACCCGGCAGCAGCTCACCTATCGTGTGCGCGAGATACGTGAACGTCGAGTACACATTGGGGTCCCCGATCGTCGCGAACGCCACCGAACCATGCGTACGCAGCAGCTCCGCGACCCGCTCACCCGCCGCGTCCCACGCCGCCTCCCGGCGCGCCCGGTCCGTCCGCTCATTCAGCGCGAACACCACACGTACGACCTTGTCGGCCGCCACGTAGTGCAGGACGGTCGCCTCGGCCCGCCCCCGCTCACCGGTGTCCATCACCGGTACGACGACGACCGCGGCACCACGCAGCGCGTTCACACCCTTGACGGTCACCAGTTCCGGGTCACCGGGCCCGACACCGACGCCGACCAGCCTGCTCGTACCGTGACCGTGGTTCATCCCTTGCACCTCTCAACGAATCGGCGGGCCATACCGGGCACCGAAGCCCAATGCGTATGCAGATAACTCGCGTGCACGCCCTGCTGCACGAACCCCTCCACGCGGCGCTCCGGCTGATGCAGACCCCACGCAGGTTCTGCCCCGGCGCCCGGGTCCAGCACGGTCCGGTGGAACTCGTGCCCGCGCACCCGCGTCCCGGGCGCCGCCAGCACGCTGTCGGAGACCGCCACGGCCTCCCGGTAGCCGAGCGTCAGCCGGTCGGACATCCGCCCCTCGGCATCGAGGACCCCGCACATCGGCAGCCCGTCGAGCGAACGCGCCAGATAGAGCAGCCCCGCACACTCGGCAGCCACCGGAGCTCCGGATTCCACCAGCTCGGCAACGGCCTTGCGCAGTGCCGCGTTGGCGGACAGCTCCGAGGCGTACACCTCCGGAAATCCGCCACCGATGACCAGCCCCCGAGTGCCCTCGGGCAACGCCTCGTCCCGCAACGGGTCGAACGGCACGACTTCGGCCCCGGCGGCGGCCAGCAGCTCGGTGTGCTCGGCGTAGGAGAAGGTGAACGCCGCCCCGGATGCAACGGCGACCCGGTTGCGGGCAGAGTGGGGTCTCCCCTGCTCGAACGAAGTTGAGAGCTTGGGGATGGGCAGGGGAACAGGCCCACCGCAGGCGCCCACCGCATCCCACACCTCACCCGGTACCTCAGGCGCAGACCGCGCCAGCGCCATGACCGCGTCCAGGTCACATCCCGCCCGCACCCGATCAGCCATCGCCGCGACAGCGCCCACCGCGTCGCCCCGCCGCTCGGCCACCGGCACCAACCCCAGATGCCGCGACGGCACAGCCACCTGCTCGGCCCGCCGCAACACCCCCAGCACCGGAACTCCCGACTCGTCCAACGCCTCCCGCAGCAGCACCTCGTGCCGCTGGGAGCCGACCTTGTTCAGAATCACGCCACCGATCCGCACCTGCGGATCCCACGAGGCGAAGCCGTGCACCAGCGCGGCCACGGACCGCGACTGCGACGACGCGTCGACCACCAGCACCACAGGCGCCCGCAGCAGCTTCGCGACCTGGGCGGTCGACGCCAGCTCGCCTCGCCCCGACGCCCCGTCGTACAGCCCCATCACGCCCTCGACGACCGCCAGATCGCAGCCGCGCGCCCCATGCGCGAACAGCGGAGCGACCAGTTCAGGACCGCACATGTACGCGTCGAGATTGCGCCCCGGCCGCCCGGTGGCCAGCGTGTGATAGCCGGGATCGATGTAGTCGGGCCCGACCTTGTGCGCGGACACGGCAAGTCCCCGCCCCGCGAAGGCCGCCATCAGCCCCGTGGCCACGGTCGTCTTGCCGCTCCCCGACGAGGGCGCGGCGATCACCAGACGCGGAACGTTCACCGCGGGCCCCTCACCATTCGATGCCCCGCTGACCCTTCTGACCGGCGTCCATCGGGTGCTTGACCTTCGACATGTCGGTCACCAGGTCGGCGGCCTCCACCAGCTTCTGAGGCGCGTTGCGCCCGGTGATGACCACATGCTGCGTACCGGGACGGCTCCGCAGCACCTCGATCACCTCGTCGGTGTCGACCCAGCCCCAGTGCATCGGGTACGCGAACTCGTCGAGGACGTACAGCCGGTACGTCTCGGCGGCCAGGTCGCGCTTGACCTGCTCCCAGCCCTCACGCGCCGCCTCCTCGTTGTTCAGCTGCTTGTCGCGCTGCACCCACGACCAGCCCTCGCCCATCTTGTGCCAGGCGACGGACCCGCCTTCGCCGCTGGCCCCGAGGACCTTCAGCGCGTTCTCCTCGCCGACCTTCCACTTCGCCGACTTGACGAACTGGAAGACCCCGATGGGCCACCCCTGATTCCAGGCGCGCAGCGCGAGCCCGAACGCCGCCGTCGACTTCCCCTTCCCGATGCCGGTGTGCACCACCAGCAGCGGGCGGTTGCGGCGCTGGCGGGTGGTGAGCCCGTCGTCCGGCACGGTGGTCGGCTGTCCCTGCGGCATTACGCGGCCCTCCTGCTGGTTCCCTGAACGTCCTTGACGAGCCCGGCGATCGAGTCGGCCCGCAGTTCGTCGAGCGTGACGGCGGTGCCCCCCAGATCGTGTGCGAGGCTTCCCGCGAGACCGAGCCGTACGGGTCCCGACTCGCAGTCCACGACGACGGACGCGGTGCCCTCGGCCTCGTGCAGCCGCGCCGCCCGCGACGCCAGCGCCACCGGCTCGGGCCCCCCGGTCGCCCGCCCGTCGGTCACCACGACCAGCAACGGCCGCCGCGACGGATCCCGCAGCCGCTCCACCCGCAGCACGTCATGGGCCTTCAACAGCCCGGCCGCGACAGGGGTACGCCCACCGGTCGGCAGCACCTCCAGCCGTGCCGCCGCTGCGTCCACCGACGACGTCGGCGGCAGCACCACCTCGGCGTCCTTGCCCCGGAAGGTGATCAGCCCGACCTTGTCCCGCCGCTGATACGCATCCAGCAGCAGCGAAAGGACCGCACCCTTCACGGCACTCATACGCTGCCGGGCAGCCATCGATCCGGACGCATCCACCACGAAGAGAACGAGGTTTCCCTCCCGTCCCTCCCGGGTCGCCTGCCGCAGATCGTCCCGCCGGACCACCAGTCCCCGCCCCGACCGCCCGCGCGCCCGCTGATGCGGGGCAGCGGCCTGCACGGTCGCGGCCAGATGAAGTTTGGTCAGGGCGCCCTGCGGGCGCCGCGCACCGGTCGTACGCCCGTGCTCGGTACGCGCCCGGGACCGCCGCCCCGCCGCGCCCTCGCCCAGACCCGGCACGCTCAGCATCTTCGTACGGAACGGCTCGCCGGCGCGCACGGGC
Source organism: Streptomyces sp. NPDC037301 (assembly GCF_055602785.1). Lineage (NCBI taxonomy): Bacteria > Bacillati > Actinomycetota > Actinomycetes > Kitasatosporales > Streptomycetaceae > Streptomyces > Streptomyces sp. NPDC037301. The sequence continues at coordinate 69,755 of NZ_JBVJWD010000010.1, read as the reverse complement.
TGCTGCTCGCCGCCCCCGGAAGACTGCTGCCCCTGCCCCTGCTCGGGAACGGTCTGCGCGGGTGTGTCGCCCGCCTCGCCCTCGGGCTGCGGCGGTGTGTCGGGCCCGTCACCCTGCGGGGGCCGGCCGCCGCCACCGGGGCCGTCCGGGTCCGGATCGTCGTCCTCGCCGCTGTTCTGCTCCAGCGTGTCGTCGAGCTTGTTCTCCTCCAGGCCCGGCGCGTCGAAGGGATTGCGCCGACGCCGGTGGGGGAGCGCGAGCAGGGCGGCCTGCCGCACATCCTCGGCGAGCACATCCGCACGTCCCGCCCACGCCGCCAGGGCGGTGGCCGTCCGTGCCATCACGATGTCCGCGCGCATCCCGTCGACCTCGAAAGCCGCGCAGGTGGCCGCGATCTGCCGCAACGCCCCGTCCCCGAGCCGCACTCCGGGAAGCAGCGCACGCGCGGCAACGATCCGGGACCGCAACGCGCCTTCCTCGTCGGCCCACTCGGCGGCGAAGCCCGCAGGATCGTCGTCGTACGCGAGACGCCGCCGCACGACCTCGACCCGCAGATCGGTCTCGCGGGACGCGGCGACCTCGACGGTCAGCCCGAACCGGTCGAGCAACTGCGGCCGCAGTTCGCCCTCTTCGGGGTTCATCGTCCCCACGAGCAGGAAGCGCGCGGCATGCCGTACGGAGACGCCTTCGCGCTCCACGTACGAAGCACCCATGGCGGCCGCGTCCAGCAGCAGGTCCACGAGGTGGTCGTGGAGCAGGTTGACCTCGTCGACGTACAGAATCCCGCGATGCGCATCGGCGAGCAGCCCCGGCTCGAACGCCTTCACGCCCTCGGCGAGCGCCCGCTCGATGTCGAGCGCCCCGACGAGCCGGTCCTCGGACGCGCCGACGGGCAGCTCCACCATCCGCGCATCCCGCGACACGCCGGCTCCGGCCTCGTGGGGGCCATCGGGACACGCCGGATCGGGCGACGCCGGGTCGCACGAGAACCGGCACCCGGCTACGACGGGAACCTCCGGCATGAGCGCGGCGAGCGCACGTACGGCGGTGGACTTGGCGGTGCCCTTCTCGCCGCGCACCAGCACGCCGCCGACGGCGGGCGAGACGGCATTGAGCAGCAGCCCGAGCCGGAGATCGTCCTGCCCGACGATGGCGGTGAAGGGGTAGGGCGTGCTCACGATGCCTCCTTGGGTGAACGGTGTGATGTCGGCCCCTCCGGCGTGTGAGGAGCGCAGGTCCGGGGGCGGAGCCCTCGATCAGCAGGCGTGCGCACCCCGCTCACTCGTCCCCCTCCAGGTCGCCCTCGAGCTCCAGATACGTGGCCCGCAGCCGCTCCAGCGTCTCCGCGTCCGGCTCCGCCCACAGCCCCCGCTCGGCCGCCTCCAGCAGCCGCTCCGAAATCCCTCGCAGTGCCCAGGGGTTGGACGTCTTCATGAAGTCCCGGTTGGTCTCGTCGAAGACGTACTCCGCCGACAACTTCTCGTACATCCAGTCGTCGACGACCCCCGCCGTGGCGTCGTAGCCGAAGAGGTAGTCCACGGTCGCTGCCATCTCGAAGGCACCCTTGTACCCGTGCCGCCGCATGGCCGCCATCCACCGAGGGTTCACCACCCGCGCCCGGAACACCCGGTGCGTCTCCTCGCCCAGCGTCCGCGTCTTCACCTGGTCCGGCGTGGCGCTGTCACCGACGTACGCCTCGGGCGACTCGCCGGTCAGATGCCGCACCATGGCGACCATGCCGCCGTGGTACTGGAAGTAGTCGTCCGCGTCGACCAGGTCGTGCTCACGCGTGTCCACGTTCTTCGCCGCCACCGCGATCCGCCGGAACGCCGTCTCCATGTCCCCGCGCGCCGCCCGCCCGTCGAGCCCGCGCCCGTAGGCGTAACCGCCCCACACCGCGTACACCTCGGCCAGATCCGCGTCGCTCCGCCAGTTGCGTGCGTCGATCAGCGGCAGCAGCCCCGCGCCGTACGCCCCCGGCTTCGACCCGAAGATGCGTGCCGTCGCCCGACGCCGGTCGCCGTGCCCCGCCGTGTCCTCGTCGGCGTGCGCCCGTACGTAGTTGGCGTCCGCGGGCTCGTCCAGCTCCGCCACCGTCCGTACCGCATCGTCGATCAGCCCCACCACATGCGGGAACGCATCGCGGAAGAACCCGGAGATCCGCACGGTCACATCGATGCGCGGGCGCCCCAGTTCGCTCACGGGCACGACCTCGAACCCGGTCACCCGCCGCGACGCGTCGTCCCACACCGGCCGGCAGCCGAGCAGCGCAAGGATCTCCGCGATGTCGTCGCCCTGGGTACGCATGGCGGAGGTGCCCCACACGGTCAGGCCGACCGACTTCGGGTAGTCGCCGGTGTCGGCGAGATACCGGGCGATCAGGGAGTCGGCGAGCGACTGCCCGACCTCCCACGACAGCCGGGACGGAATCGCCTTCGGGTCCACGGAGTAGAAGTTGCGGCCCGTCGGCAGCACATTGACGAGCCCGCGCGTGGGCGATCCGGACGGGCCGGCCGGTACGAAGCCGCCGTCCAGCGCCCGCAGAATGTGGTCGATCTCGTCCGTCGTCCGGGCCAGCCGCGGTACGACCTCCTCGCACGCGAAGCCCAACACGGCCACCGCATCCGGGAGTTCGAAGCCCAGTACGTCCCGTACCAGCCCCGCCGCGGCCGCGATGTCCCAGCCGCGCTCCTCCATGCCCTCAGCGAGCCGGCGGCACAGCTGCTCCAGCAGGTCGATCGCATCCGCACCGGTGCGCGCCGGGCCGTCGACCAGTTCGGTCAGCTCGACCGGCACCTTCACCGCGGCGCCGGGCTCGGCCAGCAGCTCCTTCTCGCTGAGCCCGAAGTGCTCGGCGACCGACGCCCGCAGCCCCGGGAGCGCGTTCGCCGTTCCGCCCCACACCTGGGAGGCGCGCAGCACGGCCAGCACCAGGTTGACCCGCGCCTCGTCGACGGGACCGCCGCCCAGGATGTGCAGGCCGTCCCGGATCTGGACGTCCTTGATCTCGCAGAGGTAGCCGTCGATGTGCATGACGAACGAGTCGAAGTCGTCGTCGCCGGGCTGTTCGTCGACATGGAGGTCGTGGTGCAGCTCGGCGGCCTTCACCAGCGTCCAGATCTGCGCCCGCACCGACGGGGCCTTCGTCGGGTCGAGATCGCTGACCAGTGCGTACTCGTCGAGCAGCTGCTCCAGCTTGGCCAGGTCGCCATAGGTGTCGGCGCGTGCCATCGGCGGCACCAGATGGTCCACCACCGTGGCGTGCCCACGCCGCTTGGCCTGGGTGCCCTCGCCCGGGTCGTTGACGATGAACGGGTAGATCAGCGGCAGTTCGCCGAGCACGGCGTCGGGGCCGCAACCGGCGGACAGGCCGAGGCCCTTGCCCGGCAGCCACTCCATCGTGCCGTGCTTGCCCATGTGGACGACGGCATCCGCGCCGAAGCCCCCCTCCGATGTTGCGGCCTCCAGCCAGCGGTACGTCGCCATGTAGTGGTGGGACGGCGGCATGTCCGGGTCGTGGTAGATAGCGATCGGGTTCTCGCCGAAGCCGCGCGGCGGCTGGATCAGCACCACCACATTCCCGAACCGGAGCGAGGCGAGGACGATGTCGTCCCCGTCCACGTACAGCGAACCCGGAGGCTCGCCCCAGTGCTCCAGCATCGAGTCGCGCAGCTCCGGTTCCAGCTTGTCGAACCAGGCCCGGTAGTCGGCGAGCGGCACACGCGCGGGGGCTGCCGCGAGCTGCTCCTCGGTCAGCCACTCCACGTCGTGGCCACCGGCGTTGATGAGACGGTGGATGAGCTCGTCGCCGTTGTCGGGGTACCCGTCGACTCCGTAACCGGCGTCGCGCAGGGCGTCCAGGACCCGCACCGCCGATGCGGGCGTGTCCAGACCGACGGCGTTGCCGACGCGCGAGTGCTTGGTCGGATAGGCGGTGAAGACGAGGGCGAGCTTCTTCTCGGCGTTCGTCCTGTGCTTCAGAACGGCGTGGCGCACCGCGATTCCGGCGACGCGCGCGGCCCGTTCCGGATCGGCGCGGTACACCGGCACGTCGTCGGGACCCTGCTCCTTGAAGGAGAACGGGACGGTGATCAGACGGCCGTCGAACTCGGGGATCGCGACCTGCATCGCGGCGTCCATGGGGGAGAGCGCGGCGTCGGAGGCGTCCCACGCGGCGCGCGCGGAGGTCAGGCACAGGCCCTGCAGCACAGGGACGTTCAGATCGGCGAGCGCGCCGATGTCCCAGGCCTCGTCGTCGCCCCCGGCGGAGGCGTCCGACGCACGGGTGCCGCCCGCCGCGAGCACCGTGGCGACCAGGGCGTCGGCCCTGCCGAGCAGCTCGTAGAGACCGGCGTCCGCGCCGCGCAGCGAACCGCAGTACACGGGAAGGGCGTTGGCGCCACGGGCCTCGACCGCGTCGCAGAGGACGTCCACGAACGAGGTGTTCCCGGACAGCTGGTGCGCCCGGTAGAAGAGCACGCCGATGGTCGGGCGGCCCTCGACGAACTCACGGCTGCCGTGCAGGCCCCACTCGGGCATCTTCTGCGGTTCGGCGAAGCCGTGGCCGGTCAGCAGGACGGTGTCGGAGAGGAAGCGGGCCAGTTCTACGAGGTTTCCGGGGCCGCCCTCCACGAGGTAGCGCAGCGCCTCGGCGACGACACCGGCGGGTACGGACGACTCGGCCATCAGCTCCGCGTCCGGCACGGCCTCGCCGCCCAGCAGCACGGTGGGGATGCCCGATGCCTTGAGGACGGCCAGCCCGTCCTCCCAGGCGCGCTTGCCGCCGAGGAGGCGGACGACGGCGACGGAGGAACCCTCGATCAGTGCGGGGAGTTCCTCGTGGGCGTCGATGCGGCTGGGGTTGCCGATCCGGTACGGCGCGCCACAGGCGCGGGCGGCGAGGAGGTCCGTGTCGGCGGTCGACAGCAACAGCACGGTGCTCATAGGGGCGTTCATGCGCGTGCTCCAGGTGCTCCGGGGGCGATGAAGGGAAGTCCTGACGGCGCGCCCGACTCGATGAGCCGCAGCAGCGCGTCGGTGTCCGCGTGTTCTTCGATGAGGTCGCCGAGGCGGTCGAGTTGTTCCTCGCGCAGCGCGGCGAAGCCGGTGTCGGGGGCGGGGACGAAGCGCCGGCCGGCGGCCCGCGCGACCTCGGTCAGGAAGCGGCGGCGGAATTCGTCGCTCTCCAGCGAGCCGTGCCAGTGGGTGCCCCACACGGCGCCGACCCGGCAGCCGTCCAGGAACGGTTCGCCGCCGCGTACATCGGCGACGCCGTGGTGGATCTCGTACCCCTCGACGGGGGCGCCGAGTGCCTCGCCGACGGGGCGGGCGAGGGTCTTCTCGCGGTCGAAGCGGATGCGTACGGGCAGCAGGCCGAGGCCGTCGATGTGCCCGGCCCTCGACTCGACGTCGTCCTCGATGTGTTCACCGAGGATCTGGAAGCCGCCGCAGATGCCGAGGACCGGCCGGTCCTCGGCGGCACGCCGCACCAGGGCGTCGGCGAGGCCGCGCTCGCGCAGCCAGGCCAGCGCGTTCACGGTGCCGCGGGTGCCCGGCACGATGACGAGGTCGGCGTCGGCCAGCTCCTCGGCGCGGTCCACGAACCGGACGACGACGCCCGGTTCGGCGGCCAGTGCGTCCACATCGGTGAAGTTCGACATCAGGGGTACGGCGCACACCGCGACACGCAGTACGTCGTCGCCGTGCGGAGGCGCGACGACCGATTCGCGTACGGCTCCGCGCAGCGAGACCCTCACACCGTCCTCTTCGTCGATGCCGAGGCCGTGGGCGAAGGGCAGCACCCCGTAGGTCTGCCGCCCGGTGATCCCGCGCAGCATCTCCAGGCCGGGCTCCAGCAGTGACACGTCGCCACGGAACTTGTTGACGAGGTAGCCGGCGATCAGTGACTGGTCCTCGGCGTCGAGCAGCGCCGTCGTACCGAAGAACGAGGCGAAGACGCCACCGCGGTCGATGTCGCCGACGACCACCACCGGGAAGCGTGCCGCCCGTGCGATGCCCATGTTCACGATGTCCGTGCGCCGCAGATTGATCTCGGCCGGACTGCCCGCCCCCTCGCAGATCACTGCGTCATACGTGCCCCGAAGCTGCTCCAGACAGTCCACGACCGTGCCGAGAAGCGCTTCCTGCCTGCCTCCGTGGTAGCCGCGTGCGCTCATCTCGCCCACCGGCCTGCCCATCAGGACGACCTGGCTGGAGCGGTCGCTGCCGGGTTTGAGCAGGACCGGGTTCATCAGCGCGGCCGGCTCCACCCGGGCGGCCTGGGCCTGCATGGCCTGGGCGCGCCCGATCTCGGCACCTTCGCGGGTGACGAACGAGTTCAGCGACATGTTCTGCGCCTTGAAGGGCGCCACCTTCACGCCCCGGCGCACGAGCCAGCGGCAGATGCCTGCTGTGACGACGCTCTTGCCCGCGTCCGAGGTGGTTCCGGCGACCAGCAGCCCGCCGCTCATGTCCGTCTCCGTCCTGCGATCCGACGTCCTGTGACTTGAAGTTCCGTGACCTGAAGTCCTGCGGACCGAAGTCCTGCGGACCGAAGTCCTGCGGACCGAAGTCCTGCGATCCGTCGTGCGGCGAGGCCCGCACCCAGTCGTCCCGCCACACACACGCCGAGGGCCAGCGCGCTCACCCGGCGCGACAGCCGTACCGCGCGTTCGATGTCCTCGGTCTCCACCGCCCGGCCCGCCTCCCCGTTGAGGACGGGGCGGTGTTCGACCCGGCCGCCGTACGCGAGGGTCCCGCCGAGCCGTACGCCGAGCGCACCCGCGAACGAGGCCTCCACCGGGCCCGCGTTGGGGCTCGGGTGCTTCGCCGCGTCGGCCCGCCACGCCCGTACCGCTCCACGTGGCCGCCCCCCGGCGGCCACGGCGAGCAGGGCCGTGAGCCGGGCACCGGGCCAGCCCGCGAGGTCGTCGAGGCGGGCCGAGGCCCAGCCGTAGCGCCGGTGGCGGGGCGACTTGTGGCCGACCATGGCGTCGAGGGTGTTGGCGGCCCGGAAGCCGACGAGCCCGGGCACACCGGCCAGCGCACCCCACACCAGGGCGCCGACCACGGCGTCCGAGGTGTTCTCGGCCACGGACTCCACCACGGCGCGGGCGATCTGCGGTCCGTCGAGGGAGTACGGGTCGCGCCCGCACAGATGCGGCAGACGCTCGCGGGCCGACTCGATGTCACCGGCGGCCAGGGCGCCGCCGATCGCCCGGGCCTCACGCCCCAGGGACGTACCGCCGACGACGGACCAGGTGGCGGCCGCGGTCAGTGCGACGGAGGCGGCGGGGTGGCTGCGTACGGCACGGGTGACCAGCGCGGCACCACCCGCGGCGCCTCCGGCGCAGACGAGCATGTGCAGCGCGCCCCACCCGCGGTGGTCGCGCCACAGACGGCGCTCGACGCCCGCCGCGGCCCGCCCGAAGGCGGCGACCGGATGCCCCCTGCGGGGGTCACCGAGCAGCAGATCGCCGATCAGACCGGCCGTGGCGCCGTACGCGAAAATGCGGTCGGCACGCACGGCTCAACCGGCCGTTACGCCTCGAAGGACCTTCGTACAGGCGGCTCTCGTCGAGAGCGCCACAGGAACGGACGCACGGCAGCCAGGCATGGCGATATGTCCTCACTCAGGGTCCGCGCCCTGGTTCGACGTGACCGGCGACGAGAGTCTCCTGGCTCCCGGATCCGCAGTTCCCCCGGCCTTCCAACCCGCTCGCGCGTGCCGTGACTTCCGGTGTGGGGGACTGCTCCCCGGTGACAGTGGCGGGACCGCGCCGGATTCGCACCGGCTTCCTCTGCTGTCGCCGTAATTGGCTCCGGCAGTCCACCACGCTCCGCGAACGCCCGTCAACTTGCCGTTGACCTGCGAAGGTGCAGTGTGCTGAGCCCCACATCGGGCCGGGCACACCACAACGGGCCGGACACACGAGGTGTGTCCGGCCCGACGGGGGAGTGCGTGGAGGAGGGCTCAGGCGACGATCAGATAGATCCCGTACGCGACCGCCGCAGCGCACAGCGCGAAGCAGACGTAGGCGCCGGCGCGGGCCAGCAGCAGCGAGCCGCCGGAGCCGCCCTGCGCCGCCGGTTCGGGCTGCTTGGAGAGACCGACGATGCCCAGGGTGAAGAAACCCACCAGCGCGACGGTGACGACGAGGGAGACGCCGAAGACGGAGCCGAGGGCTGCCCAGTCGATGTTCATGCTGAATCCTTAGACGGTCTGCCTAGGCGGCTGGCCTAGACGGTGGCGGGTCGCGCCGGGTCCTGGGTGGTTCCGGCCGGAGCCGGAATGGTGGTCTTGAGGTCCTGGGCCGCTGCCTGGGCCACGGTGAGCGGCGGGCTGACGGCGGCGATGGCCGTGGTGACGACGCCCGCGGGCTCGGCGTCGCCGCCCGTCGGCGCGACATCGCCGTGGCCGACCGGCTTGCGGCGCGACACCAGCCAGATCGCCCCGGAGCCCACGACCAGCAGCGCCGCGACGACCACGACACCCCAGGTGCCCTGCTTGGTGAGGAGTTCCGCGCCCGCGCCGACCAGGCCCGCGGCCGGCAGTGTCAGACCCCAGGCGACGAACATCCGGGTGGCGGTGGACCAGCGGACCACGCCGCCCCGGCGACCGAGGCCCGCGCCCATCACGGCGCCGGAGCAGGACTGGGTGGTGGAGAGGGAGAAGCCGAGGTGCGAGGAGGCCAGGATGACCGTGGCCGCACTGGTCTGGGCGGCGAAGCCCTGCGGCGGCTTGAGGTCGGTGAGGCCGCTGCCCATGGTGCGGATGATGCGCCAGCCGCCCAGGTAGGTGCCGAGTGCGATGGCCGTACCGGCACAGACGATGACCCAGACCGGCGGGTTGGAGCCGGGGTGCAGGACGCCACCGGTGACCAGGGCCAGGGTGATGATGCCCATGGTCTTCTGCGCGTCGTTGGTGCCGTGGGCGAGGGAGACCAGTCCGGCCGAGGCGATCTGGCCGGCGCGGTAGCCCTTGGCAGTGGCCTTCTCCTGGGCGTCGTTGCGGATCTTCCCGCCGATCCGGTACGTCAGCCTGGTGGCCAGCAGTGCGGCCAGACCGGCGACGATCGGGGCGGCGACCGCGGGGAGCAGCACCTTGGTGACGACGGTGCCGCCGTTGACCGACGACCAGCCCGCCGACATCACGGCTGCGCCGATCAGTCCGCCGAACAGGGCGTGCGAGGAACTGGACGGCAGTCCGACCAGCCAGGTCAGCAGATTCCACAGGATGGCGCCGACGAGTGCCGCGAAGATGACTTCTGTCCGCAGCCCGTCCTCGTTGATGATCCCGCCGGAGATCGTCTTGGCGACCTCGACCGACAGGAACGCGCCGACGAGGTTGAGAACGGCGGACATGGCCACCGCTGTCTTCGGTCTGAGTGCACCGGTCGAGATGGTGGTCGCCATCGCGTTGGCGGTGTCGTGGAAACCGTTCGTGAAATCGAACACTAGAGCTGTCACGATCACAATCGCGAGTAGCAGCGTGATGTGTTCCATTTACCCAGGCAATCGCTCGACGTCATTGGCACGTGGACCGTAGGCAACCTGGGTGAACGGAAGATGAACTGGGCAGGGCGCTGTGGTGACCCCAACTGGAGTCGGGTCGTTCCGTTTGTCCTTCGCGGGGCGGTGCGGGCCGGACGCAGGGCCGATTCGGGCCCGATTCGGCCCCCCGCCACCCCTCTTGTGAACTTCTCCGGTTTGTGACTTATCCCCCCGATCGCATGCCCGTTCGTCTCCAGGGCTGACAGGATCTCCACATGAGCGATCAGCAACGGGACGCGATCGAACGTGCCTGGGACGGTGTCGTCGCCACCGCCCGCAGGACGGCGGCGGACGGCCTCGTCGTCGGGACCTCGGGAAACGTGTCGGCACGGGTCGGCGGGACGGTCCTGGTCACCCCGAGCGGAGTGCCGTACGACCGGCTCCGCCCCGAGGACGCCGTCGGCGTCGATCTGGAAGGCAACCGCGTCCTCGGTGAACTGGCTCCGACCAGCGAACTCCCGCTCCATCTCGCGGTCTACCGGAACAGCGATGCGGCCGCCGTCGTGCATACCCACGCGGTGCACGCCACGGCCGTCTCCACCCTGGTCCCCGAGGTCCCTTCGGTCCACTACGCCGCCGCCATGCTCGGGGGTCCCGTCCGGGTCGCGGCCTATGCGCGTTACGGGACCGAGGAGCTGGCCGAGAACATGCTCGGCGCTCTGCAGGGCCGTACGGGCTGCCTGCTCCAGAACCACGGAACCGTGACCTACGGAGCGACCCTGGACGAGGCGTACGACAGGACCGCCCAGCTGGAATGGCTCTGCCGGCTCTGGCTCACCGCCGGCTCCGTCCCCGGACACACCCCGACCCTGCTCTCCCCGGCCCAGCTGCGCGACGTACAGGAGGCACTGAAGGGATACGGACAACCGGGCTGACCCGACCCCTGCCTGTCCCCGCTGTCCCGTCTGTCCCGGCTGTCCCGTCCGATCCGCCCGTCCTGCCCCTGCCGGGGCACCGGACGGCCCCCGTCCGCTGGCAGGGTGCGGTGCACCCCACGACACTGGAACAGTGCGCCCGGCAACAGTTACGGCAGCAGCCGTCACCACGATCCTCGGTATCGGTGCGGCAGCGGTCGCGGCCGGCCGGTACGCCAGCGACGCCGCCCTCAGGGTGCCGTCCGGACGGCCGCTCCCCGCCGACCGCAGACTCACCGTGCACGCCACAGCGGCCGGGCAGGTCACCCTGACGCGCTCCTTCGCCGCCCTGCGGCCCGGTACGTACGGACTGGTGGCCGACGACGTCCACGCCGTCGTCGGCCTGGTGATCGAACACGCCCACCACGCCCCCGACACCGTCGTCCGCAGACTGGAACGAGTCAACCGCGGCAGCCTGGAAACCGGCGCCAAGGTCCGCATCACTCCGCAGCTGCACAGCGGCGACCCCGCATCGGCCCTCGGACTCGATCACAGGGAAGTCGAGATCCCCGGCGAACTCGGCCCCCTGCCCGCCTGGTTCCTGCCCGGCCCCCGCGACACCTGGGTCATCACCGTGCACGGCCTCGGCACCACCAGGGAACACCCCATGAACGTCATGGAGTTCCTGCACGATCTGCGCCTGCCCGTGCTCGACCTGGCCTACCGCGGTGACGCCGGAGCCCCGCGTTCCCCGGACGGCCTCGTCCACCTCGGCGAGTCCGAATGGCGCGACCTGGACGCGGCGATCCGCTTCGCCGTGCGGTACGGAGCCGAGAAGGTCGTCCTGCACGGCTGGTCCACCGGCGCCTCGATGGCGCTGCACGCGGCCGTCAACTCCGCGCTCCGCAATCGGATCTGCGGTCTTGTCCTCGACTCCCCGGTCCTGGACTGGGTCACCACGCTGCGCGCCCTGGCCGTCGCCCGCGGTGTCCCGACCGCACTGCTGCCGCTCGCCGTCCGCGCCGCCCAGGGGCAGACAGGGCTGCGCGGCGCCCGGCTCCTGGACGGCTCCCTCGCAACGGCGCTGCATGTCCCGACCCTGATCTTCCACGGTCCGGACGACACCCTGGCCCCCTGGCAGCCGTCCCGCGATCTGGCCGCCCGCCGCCCGGACCTGGTCGCCCTGCGCGCCGTACCGCAGGCTCCGCATGCGGCGATGTGGAATGCCGATCCGGTCCACTACGAAGAGGCCCTGCGCCGCTTCCTCACGCCTCTGATGTGACTCGATGCGAGGGATCGGCCGATTGCTGCCGGACCCGCCCGCCACCCCCTTCCACCGCGAATTCGGGTTCCGTTTGGGCTTTCGGGCCGTCAGGGGCAAGACTGCTCCCCGTGACGTCCCGTACCCCGCGCGACTCCAGGCTGCGACTTGTCCGCCCGCGACCCCTTGCCACCGCTCGCAAGGCCGTGACCACCCGGCGCACCAGGCCGGCTCCCCGCCCCCCGGAGGGCACCCCTCCCAGGGCGGAACTGGCCCGCCAGGCCAGGACGGCCCTCGCCGACGCTGTACGGATCGCCCGCTGGGCAGCCGACGGCGCGATCCCCGGCGCGCCGCCCCTGGCCGCCCAGGCCCTCGAACGGGCCGCGACAGCCCTGGAGTTGTCCCCGGCCCAGGTGCGCTCCGGCTGGGACCGGGCCCGGCTCGCCGGTCTGGTCGAACTGCACGGCGACACCGCACGCCCCGGCTGGCGGCTGCGCGCCTGGGACCGCGACGACTCCGCCGTGCTCCGCGGCTGGGTGGCGCTCTTCGACGCCTGGTCGCTCGTCCACCCCGCGCCCGAGGGCATCGAGTCGACCGCGGTCGCAGAGGCCGTCGAGGCCGTGCCGCAGGTGCTCTCCCTCCTCCAGCTCTCGGCGGGCCCGGTCACCGTGCCCGCCCTCCTGGACCTTCTCGGCCAGCGTGTCGCGGAGCTCCATGAGGAGCGCTGCGAGGTGCCGTACGGGCCGCAGGCGCCGCCCGCACCGGCCGAATCCGCCCCCGCGGCACACCCCGCAGCCCTGGTCGCCCTCCTTCTCGACTGGGCCCTTGAGGGACTGGCCGCGGTAGGCGCGCTCACCCTCGGCGCCGGACATGCCACCCTCACCCCGCTCGGCAACTGGGCGGTCTGGGTCAAGCTGGAACAGATCTGCGTCGCGGCCCAGAGCCCGGCCGGGAACATCGAGCAGTCCGCGGCAGACATGCTGCTCGGCTGCGCCCGGCTCACCCCCGGCCCGGCCCGCGCCGAATACCGAGCCTGGCTCGCCGCCCGCCCCGTCGGCAGCGCCGTCGCCGAACTCCTCGGCGTCGCCCGCGGGGAGGACGCGCTGCTGCGCGGGCTCGCCTTCGAGGCTCTCCGGGTCGTCGGCGCCCCCGCCGAGCCCGAGGTGCGCTCCGTCGTGGGCGACCCCTCGTTGCGCCCCTACGCGCTGCTGTGGCTGGCCGAGTACGGCGGAACGGACCCCGAGGACGCCCAGGACGTCCTCAGCCGCGAGGAAGCCACCTGGCTCTGGGTCGACACAGCGGCGGCGGTCGCGGACCACGGCGAGACCGGGCTGCTGGTCCGCCATCTCGACTCGGCCGTCCAGGGCACGGTGCCGGCGCTGCTGGACGAGGTACGGGCAGTCGGCCACCCGCGCACCGTGCAGGTCCTGGTGGCCCTGGCCGCCGCGCACCCGGACCCCGCGCTGGCCAAAGCGGTGCGCCGGGCCGCGTTCCAGGTGCACACGGGCGGCGCGTAGCGCGGGTGAGTCCGCGTCGGACGGGCTTGGCCCCAAGCCCGTCCGGCCGACCGCCCGTCAGTCCGCCGACCCCGGTGCGTACGTCCCGAAGCTCCACACATTGCCCTCCGCGTCCCGCGCAATGAAGTCGCGGGAGCCGTAGTCCTGGTCCGTCGGCGGCATCAGGATCTCCACCCCGTACTCCACGGCCCGGGCGTGGTGCTCATCGACCTCGTCCACCACGACGTAGACACCGGCCGGGCCCGCGCCCTGCATCGCCTTGGAGAAGACACCCTCTCGGCCCTTGGAGCCCAGCATCACCCTGCCGTTGCCGCAGGACAGCTCCGCATGCAGCACCGTGCCGCTCTCGCCCTCGTACACCGCTTCCTCGGTGAAGCCGAGCCCCTCCGTCAGCATCCTGATCGCGGCCTTCGCGTCGTCGTACAGAATCGTCGGATAGATCGTCGGAACGCCGGCCGGTGCGCCTGCCATCGCGCTCACCCCTTCTCGTACTCCCGTGACCTGCTTCTGTGATCTGCATCTCAGTTTTCCACCGGCCGCTGACAACGGCTCGGCTCGGCCGAAGAGGCCCGGCTCGGACGGCCCGGCTGCCAACGGCCCGGCTCAGCGGAAAGTGTTGCAATCGGCCATGTCTCCGCTGCGGAAACCGGTGGTGAACCACTGCTGTCGCTGCGCGGCCGAGCCGTGCGTCCAGGACTCAGGCGTGACCCTGCCCTGGAACCTCTCCTGGATCCGGTCGTCGCCGACAGCGGCCGCCGCATCGAGCCCGTCCCGGATGTCCGCCTGTGTCAACGAGGTGATCAGCGGCCGCCCGGTCGATTCGTCGGGCGTGGTCGTCGCGTGATGCGCCCAGACCCCGGCGTAACAGTCCGCCTGCAGCTCCACCTTGACCGCGTTGCTGTTCGCACCGGCCTGCCTGTCCTGCGAGCGGCTCAGCGTCTCCATGAGGTCCTGCACATGGTGCCCGTACTCATGGGCGACGACGTACGCCTGGGCGAACGGGCCACCGCTGGAGCCGAACTTCGTCCGCAGCTCGTCGAAGAAACCCAGGTCCAGATAGACCTGCCGGTCACCCGGGCAGTAGAACGGCCCGACCGCCGAGGTCGCGGAGCCGCACGGGGTGCCGACCCGGTCGGTGAACAGGACCGTCCGGGCATCCGTGTACGTCCCGCCGCGCCGCCGGAACTCCTGCTCCCAGTAGTCCTGCACGCTGTTGACCACCGCGACGATCCGGCAGTCCTCCCTGGTGTTCGCGTCCTGTCCGGTCCGGCAGGACTGCTGGACCTGCGCCGCCGAGGACGCGGTCGCCGCCGTGCCCGAGCCGCCGGACGACAGGCCGAGCTGATCGGGGCCGACGCCGAAGAGCAGCCCCAGGATCAGTGCGATGAGACCGGCGATGCCACCGCCCACGGTGGCCCTGCCGCCGGGGATGCGGCTGCCACGCACATCCTGGACCTCGGACGCGTCCAGATCGGCGTCGTCGTCGAACTGCATGGGCACCACTCTCTGCTCCGGCCGTGGTGGTCTCACCACCTCCGCCGAGTATTAGGTAGTTCACACCGCAATGCCCTTTTTTGGTCGCGCGGTGGAGTGGAGCGGCAGCGCTGAGCGAGTTTTCGGCAAGTGCCGTGAGTGCATGCGGAAAAGCAGTTGCACACCGCCAGTAGAATGACCCGTATGGCAATTCTCCCTGTGCATTAGACGGCGTCGAGACACCTCCGCCCTCGTCCCGTCCGCCGTCCATACGCCCTGGAGTTTTACCGTGATCACCGCTTCCGGCATCGAGCTGCGCGCCGGCGCCCGCATCCTCATCGAGTCCGCCTCCTTCCGTATCGCCAAGGGTGACCGCATCGGCCTCGTCGGCCGCAACGGAGCGGGCAAGACCACCCTCACCAAGTGCCTCGCAGGCGAGGGCAACCCCGCCGGCGGCACCATCACCAAGTCCGGCGAGGTGGGCTACCTCCCGCAGGACCCGCGCACCGGCGACCTCGACGTACTCGCCCGCGACCGCATCCTCTCCGCCCGCGGTCTCGACGAGATCCTGCGCAAGATGCGCGAGAACGAGGAGCGGATGGCGAACGGCAAGGGCGCCACCCGTGAGAAGGCGATGAAGAAGTACGAGCGCCTGGAGACGGAGTTCCTCACCAAGGGCGGATACGCCGCCGAGGCCGAGGCCGCCACCATCGCCGCCGCGCTCAGCCTGCCCGACCGGGTGCTCGGGCAGCCGCTCCACACACTCTCCGGCGGTCAGCGCCGCCGCGTCGAGCTGGCCCGCATCCTGTTCTCGGACGCCGACATCCTGCTGCTCGACGAGCCGACGAACCACCTCGACGCCGACTCGATCGTCTGGCTGCGCGACTATCTCAAGACCTATCGCGGCGGCTTCATCGTGATCTCCCACGATGCCGAGCTCGTCGAGACGGTCGTCAACAAGGTCTTCTACCTCGACGCCAACCGCTCGCAGATCGACATCTACAACATGGGCTGGAAGCTCTACCAGCAGCAGCGCGAGGCCGACGAGAAGCGCCGCAAGCGCGAGCGGCAGAACGCCGAGAAGAAGGCTGCGGCCCTCAACTCGCAGGCCGACAAGATGCGCGCCAAGGCCACCAAGACCGTCGCCGCGCAGAACATGGCCAAGCGCGCCGAGCGGCTGCTCTCCGGCCTGGAGGCCGTCCGGGTCTCCGACAAGGTCGCCAAGCTGCGCTTCCCCGAGCCCTCGCCGTGCGGCAGGACCCCCCTGATGGCGGAGGGCCTGTCCAAGTCGTACGGCTCTCTCGAAATCTTCACCGATGTGGATCTCGCCATCGACAAGGGCTCCCGGGTCGTCATCCTCGGCCTCAACGGTGCGGGCAAGACCACGTTGCTCCGGCTCCTCGGCGGCGCCGAGAAGCCCGACACCGGCCAGGTCATCGAGGGCCACGGACTCAAGCTCGGCTATTACGCCCAGGAGCACGAGACCCTCGACCCGGAGCGCTCCGTCCTGGAGAACATGCGCTCCGCGGCGCCCGACCTCGATCTCGTCGACGTCCGCAAGACACTGGGCTCGTTCCTCTTCTCCGGCGACGACGTCGACAAGCCCGCCGGCGTCCTCTCCGGCGGTGAGAAGACCCGTCTCGCGCTGGCGACCCTGGTGGTCTCCTCCGCCAATGTGCTGCTCCTGGACGAGCCGACGAACAACCTCGACCCGGCCAGCCGCGAGGAGATCCTCGGCGCGCTGCGTACGTACAAGGGCGCCGTCGTCCTCGTCACGCACGACGAGGGAGCGGTCGAGGCGCTTCAGCCGGAGCGCATCATCCTGCTGCCGGACGGTGTCGAGGACCTGTGGGGCGCGGACTACCGGGACCTCGTCGCGCTCGCCTGATCCCGGCCCCGTCACCGTCTGATCCACTTCGTCTGGATCATTCGGCCTATGCGTGATCCATCATCTGCGTGAGTACGTCTCGTACCTCGGCGCGGCGCCCGGCAGATACCTGCCGGGCGCACCCATTTGGGGCCGCAATCCCCATGTGGCCCTGACCTGGCGGTTCGTCCCGGGCCTGTCCCCACTCGCCCCCACAGCCCAGCGGAATGCGGGGTTCCGGTTGGGTGGGCCCGTTGCCCGGGCAGGAATCCGGTTGCACGGACCTTGCCGAATGGGTGGCCAGGAAGCCTCCGAGGGGTGATCATGAGAGTCCAGAGCGCACTTCCCATGAGGAGGCACGGGTGGCCGAGACTCTGAAGAAGGGCAGCCGGGTTACCGGCGCCGCGCGCGACAAGCTCGCGGCAGACCTGAAGAAGAAGTACGACTCCGGTGCGAGCATCCGGGCGTTGGCCGAAGAGACCGGCCGCTCCTACGGATTCGTCCACCGGATGCTCAGTGAGTCCGGAGTCACGCTGCGAGGACGCGGCGGAGCGACACGAGGCAAGAAGGCCGCCACGGCCTGACGGCCTTCGGCGGAACGGGGCAGGTCGTCCGGCCCGTCCCGGGGCTCACCGGTTTCGGCGGTGGCCACCCGGTCGATCCTGATGTCGGCCGGGTGGTTACTGTTCAGTCACTTAGCTCGAAGTGCTGACTGACCCGATCCGGAGGCGCCCCATGACCTCGCTCGACTCTGTGCTCGACAAGGACGGCGTACGACTCATCGTCGATGACGCGGTTGCCACGGTGACCCTCACCAATCCGGCCAAGCGCAACGCTCAGTCCCCCGCTCTGTGGCGGGCGTTGACAGAGGCCGGACGGGCACTGCCCGGCAATGTGCGGGTCGTTGTGCTCCGCGGCGAGGGCAAGTCCTTCTCCGCGGGCCTCGACCGGCAGGCGTTCACCCCCGAGGGGTTCGACGGTGAGCCGTCCTTCCTCGACATGGCGCGCGGCCCGGAGGACGAGCTCGACGCGACCATCGCCGAGTACCAGGAGGCGTTCACCTGGTGGCGCCGCAACGACATCGTGTCGATCGCGGCGGTCCAGGGACATGCGATCGGTGCCGGCTTCCAGCTCGCCCTCGCCTGCGATCTGCGGATCGTCGCCGAGGACGTGCAGTTCGCCATGCGCGAGACCAGCCTCGGTCTGGTCCCCGACCTCACCGGCACACACCCCCTGGTCAACCTGGTGGGGTACGCCCGCGCGCTCGAAATCTGCGCCACGGGCCGCTTCGTGCACGCCGCGGAGGCCGAGCGCACCGGCCTGGCCAACCTCGTCGTCCCCGCCGACGAACTGGACGCCGCCGCCCGCGATCTGGCCGGTGCACTGCTGGCTGCCCCGCGCGACGCGGTCGTGGAGACCAAGGCGCTGCTGAGCGGTGCCGTCTTCCGTGGTTACGAGGAGCAGCGCGTTGCCGAACGCGCCGCGCAGAGCCGCCGTCTGCGCGACCTGGCGGGCATCACCGACTGAGAGGGCCGTGCCCTCGACCGCCGGGCGGGCTCGCTCCTCAGGCCCGTGGGGCGATCAGCCTCGTCCGGCGGTCAGTCCCGCTCCACCACCGCCGTGACCAGCACCGTGACCGAGGGACGCCCCTCCACCGCATCCGCCACCGCGCCCCGTACCGCACGTGCCACATCGAGCGCCCGGTAGCCGGAGTCCGTCGCCAGTTCGACCCGTACTCGGTCCGGGCCCGCGTGCACCGCGTCGCCCAGCACCCGGGTCAGCGTCACGACACCCGGAACACCCGCGGCAGCGAGCCCCGCCGCCCCCTCCGGCCTCGCCGAGCGCACCTCGGCCGGTGCGGGCGCCCGCCGTTCGGGTGGTGTGTCCAGCAGCTCCGTCACTCGGAGATCCACCTCGGCGACCACCAGACCCAGCCGGTGCCCGGCCGCCGTCAGCAGCGCCGAGCGCAGCGCCGCGGCCGCGGCGGGCAGCGGTCGGCCGGACATCGCCGACATGGTCGCCTCGATCCGCAGCGGCCCCGGCGGCAGCGCACTCGGCGGCGGTTCCACTTCCGCGTCCGGGGCCCGGTCCGGATCGGCCACGGAGATCCTGAGCTCCCCGAGCACCGGTCCCGGTCCGGGGACGCCCACCGCGTCGCGCAGTACGCGCGCCGCGGCCCGTTCCGAGATCCAGGCCCCGTCGGCCGGACCACCCAGCGGAAGCAGCCGGCCGAGACCGAGCCGTTGCCGAACCGCTGCCGTCCATCCGTCGGCCCTGTGCGGGCTGTCAGCCGTCGTCATCTCCCCAGCCTGCCGCATCCACGGCGCGAAATGGGGCAAGCGCACTTAATGTGGGCAACGAGGCCCAACCTGCCCCGAAGGGAAGAGTGGCGATGACCGACACCCCACAGCGGAACCGTCCCGAGAGCCCCGACAAGGAATCGAGCCCGCTCATCAAGCGCGGCGGGGGAGACCCCGCCACCCGTGGCCGTACGACCATCGCCGACGGCGTGGTCGAGAAGATCGCGGGAATGGCGGCACGTGACGTGGTCGGTGTCCATGCGATGGGCAGTGGCTTGTCGCGTACGTTCGGCGCGGTGCGCGAACGGGTTCCCGGCGGAGGAAAGTCCGTCACCCGAGGGGTCAAGGCGGAGGTCGGCGAATCGCAGACCGCCCTCGACCTGGAGATCGTCGTCGACTACGGCGTGTCGATCGCCGATGTCGCCCGGGACGTACGGGAGAACGTCGTCGCGGCGGTCGAGAGGATGACGGGCCTCGAAGTCGTCGAGGTCAATATCGCGGTCAGCGATGTGAAGCTGCCCGACGAGGAGGACGAAGAGTCCGAGCCACGTCTCCACTAGGGCCTCTGACACGAGGCAGTCGAGGAGCACAGGATGAACATGGCTGTGGTCGGCATGGTGGCCGGCATGGCGCTCGGATTCGCCGGGTACTTCGGCGGATTCGGGGCCTTTTTGCTGGTGGCCGCGTTGGGGGCGATCGGCTTCATCGCCGGTCGCTTCCTGGAGGGTGACCTGGAGCCCGGCGACTTCTTCCGCAGTCGCGAGCGCGGCGACCGACGGCGATGACGGCGTTGTCGGGAGCGAGCGGCCGGGTCGCCGCCGGTGAGCGCGGGGAGACCCGGATCGCCGACCGGGTGGTCGCGAAGATCGCCGCACAGGCGGCGAAGGAGGCGATCGACGAGCCGCCGAAGGAAGGCGCCTCGCCGCGCGCCACGGTCACGGTGCACCGCGACACCGCCCGGGTCCGGGTGAGCCTGGAGCTCGGATATCCCTCCGACATCGGGCGCCAGTGCGGCGGGGTGCGTCGGCATGTCGTCGAACGGGTCAAGGCGTTGGCGGGGATGGAAGTGCCCGAGGTTGCCGTACAGGTCGAGCGCCTGCATCCGACGGGAGCGGGCATCGCGGCACAGGGGAGGATCCGATGACCGAGCCCCAGGAACCGGAACACCGTACGCAACGGCTGCCCACCACTCGGCCCGTCGAACAGGGGACCGTGCTCGAACTCGGCCAGTCCGCCTCGTCCGCCGCCTACGACCCGGTGCCCGCGCAGCAGGAGAGCGGCGGCAGGGCGGGCCGTTTCTGGTCCGCGCGCCGTATCCCCGCGGCGATCCTCGCCCTGGTGATCCTCGGCGGCACCGGTCTGCTGCTCTACGACGTGGCGGCGGTACGGGCCCACCACCCGGCGATGCAGTGGCGCCGCACGCTGGCCGACGAGCTCGCCGGCCGGCCGCTGGACAACGTCTGGGTGCTGGCCGGCGCGGCGGCCGCCGTGGCGATCGGCCTGTGGCTGCTCGTGCTCGCCGTCACCCCCGGACTCCGCGACCTGCTGCCGATGCGCCGAGACCGCCCCGGCGTACGGGCCGGCCTCGACCGGGCCGCGGCCCAACTGGTCCTGCGGGACCGGGCCATCGAGGTGTCGGGTGTGCAGTCGGTGCGGGTCCGGATGGGCCGGGGCAAGGTCGGGGTGCGTGCGGTGTCGCACTTCCGTGAACTCGACGACGTGCGGGCCGATCTGGACACCGTGCTCGGGACCGGCATCAAGGAACTGGGCCTGGCCAGGCCGCCGAGCCTGTCCGTACATGTCCGCCGTCCCGCGAAGAAGGGGTGAGCCCGTTGCTCAGGACCGTCAACCGGGTACTGCTCGGACTGGCCGGGCTGGTGCTGATCTGCGGCGGCGGTGCGGTGCTCGCGGCCGGGCTCGGCCTCTCCGTACCGTCCTGGTGGCCCTGGTACGGCAAGGGCGATGTGCTCCTCAGCGTGGCCGACCGGGACCGCTGGCGCGGCGAGGGCTGGTGGTGGCCGACGGTGATCGCGGTCCTGGCCGTCGTGGTCGTCCTCGCCCTTTGGTGGCTGCTGGCCCAGCTGCGCCGCGCCCGTCTCGCCGAGGTGCTGGTGGACAGCGGCGACGGCGAGGGTGCGCTCCTGCGGGGCCGGGCCCTGGAGGGGGTGCTCGCCGATGAGGCGGGGACCTTGGACGGGGTGGCCCGCGCCCAGGTCGTGCTGACCGGCCGGCGCAGTTCGCCGCGCGCCAGGATCCGTCTGCTGATGGAGCCGCACGCGGCGCCGGACGAGGCGCTCGGCCGCCTCACCGACGAGGCGCTGGCCCATGCGCGGGATTCGGCCGGGCTGGCGCAGCTCCCGGCCGAAGTGCGGTTGAGGGCGGTCAGACACCGTGCGGAAAGGGTGAGTTGACGGCCGTTGTCGCGGTGTCCCCGATCGCCGGACGGGCCTGAGGAATCGAACCCGTCCGGCGGTCCAGGGCAGAGCGGGCCGGTTCAGAAGCCGCGCCGGGAGCCGCCGTCGACCGGCAGCATGATGCCCGTCAGGTAGGACGCCGCAGGCGACAGCAGGAACGCCGCGGTCCGGCCGAACTCCTCCGGAGTGCCGTAGCGCCGCAGCGGAATACCTGCCTCATTGGCCCTGCGAGAGGCTTCCGCATCGCCCGAGAGCGCATCCAGCTCACGCATCCGGTCCGTGCCGATCCGGCCCGGCAGCACCCCCACCACGCGGATACCCCGGGGGCCGAGCTCGTCGGCCAGGGACTTGGCGAAACCGGCCAGGCCGGGGCGCAGGCCGTTGGAGATCGTCAGCCCGGCGATCGGCTCGTACACGGAGCCGGAGAGTACGAAGCCGATGACCCCGCCCTCGCCGAGCGTGGCCGCCGCGGCCCTGGCAAGGCGTACCGCGCCCAGGAACACCGACTCGAAGGCCGACTGCCACTGCTCGTCGGTGTTGTCGGCGACGAAGCCGGGCGCCGGTCCGCCGACGCTGATGAGAATGCCGTCGAGCCGCCCGAAACACTCGTGCGCGCTGCCCACCAGACGCTGCGCGGAGGCGGGGTCGGCGTTGTCCGCGGTGAGGCCGACGGCGTCCGGCCCCAGCTCGGCGGCGGCCGCCTCGACGCGCTTCTCGTCCCGGCCGGTGATGATCACCTTCGCGCCGTCCTCGGCCAACGCCCGCGCCGTGGCGTTGCCCAGCCCCCGGCTCGCTCCGGTGACGATGTACACACGGTCCTTCAGTCCAAGATCCATGGGCCCTATCCTGCCGTGTCGCCCTCCAGCGTGTTCTCCCCGGCCAGCGCCATGGCGGTGCCCACCAGTCCGATGTGGCTGAACGCCTGCGGGAAGTTGCCGAGCTGCCGGTGCCCGACGATGTCGTACTCCTCGGCGAGCAGCCCCACATCGTTGCGGAGCGTCAGGAGCTGCTCGAAGAGTTCTCGGGCCTCCTCGGCGCGCCCGGTCAGGAGCAGGGCGTCGGCCAGCCAGAACGAGCACGCCAGAAAGGCCCCTTCGCTGCCGGGCAGTCCGTCGATCGAGCTGCCGTCCGTGCTGTAGCGGCGGACCAGACAGCCGCTGCCCAGCTCGTCCCGGACCGCGTCGACCGTCCCGATCATCCGGGGATCGTCCGGCGGCAGGAACCCGGTCCGGGCGATCAGCAGCGTCGCGGCGTCCAGATTCCGGGAGCCATAGGACTGCGTGAAGGTGTTCCGTACCGGGTCGAACCCCTTCTCGCACACCTCCCGGTGCACGGCGTCCCGCATCACCCGCCACCGCTCGGCGTCGCCGGCCAGCGAGGGGTTCTTCTCCAGAGTGCGTACGGCACGGTCGGCGGCGACCCAGGCCATCACCTTGGAGTGCACGAAGTGGCGGCGCTGGCCTCGGATCTCCCACAGCCCCTCGTCCGGCTCGCGCCAGGTGGACTCCAGGAAGCCGAGCAGGCTGAGCTGAAGACTCCAGGCGTGCGGCTTGTCGTCCAGGCCCGCCTCGCGCGCGAGCCGCAACGAGTCGATGACCTCTCCGTACACATCGAGCTGACGCTGGCGGACCGCGGCGTTACCGATCCGGACCGGGCTGGAGTTCTCGTATCCGCTCAGCCACGGCAGCTCCGCCTCGGGCAGCCGGCGCTCGCCCGCCAGGCCGTACATGATCTGCAGGTCGGCCGGGTCCCCGGCGACGGCCCGCAGCAGCCAGTCCCGCCAGGCGGCGGCCTCCTCCAGATAACCGGCCGAGATGAGGGCACCGAGGGTGAGGGTGGAGTCCCGCAGCCAGCAGAAACGGTAGTCCCAGTTCCGTACGCCGCCGATTTCCTCGGGCAGCGAAGTGGTGGGAGCCGCCACGATGCCGCCGGTCGGGCCGAAGGTGAGCGCCTTCAACGTGATCAGCGAGCGGATCACCGCCTCCCGGTACGGGCCCCGGTACTTGCACTGCGCGGACCACTCCGCCCAGTCGGACAGGGTGCTCTTCAGTGCCTCGAACGGGTCGACGAGATCGGGGCGGGGCGAGTGCGAGGGGTGCCAGGTCAGGACGAACGCCACCTGTTCGCCCTCGGAGACGGTGAACGACGAACAGGTGGAGAACTGCTGGCCCCACGTTCTGACCGGCGGCTCGCTGCGCAGCCAGGCCGAGTCCGGTCCCGCGACCGCCACCCGGTGCCCCTGCGAGCGGCGCACCCACGGCACGACCGAACCGAAGTCGAAGCGCAGCCGGATCACGGAACTCATGTCGACGGTGCCGCTGATGCCCTCGACGATCCGCATGACATCGGGTTCCTGGTCGCGCTGCGGCATGAAGTCGATGACCTTGACCGTGCCGGTGCGCGTCTCCCAGAAGGTCTCCAGGACGAGGGAGTCACCCGCGTAGCCGCGCCGGGTGCAGGTGTCCGCGCCCTTCGGGGCGATCCGCCAATGGCCGTTGTCCTCGTTGCCGAGCAGGGCCGCGAAGCAGGCGCCCGAATCGAAGCGGGGCAGGCAGAGCCAGTCGACAGAACCGTTCCTGCCGACCAGGGCGGCTGTCTGCAGATCGCCGATGAGGGCATAGTCCTCGATGCGTGGGGTCACGTTCTGGCGTGTTCCCGAACCTGGGCCTCGCTAAGCAGTCCCAGCAGAGATGGGTGTCACTCCGACGGACGGCTGAAGCCGGCCCCCGGACAGCGTGCCGACACCCGGGCGGAGCCGGTGTCAGGCCGTCGCGGGTTCCGGCTGCTCCGGCTTCTTCGGCTCGGAGGCGTCCTGCTCCCCGGCGGCATCCTTGGCCGCGGCCTCCACCCGGTCGCGCTTCTCCCTGCGGGCGAGGACCACGAAGCCGACCGGGACACCGGCGGCGAACAGCCACCACTGCACGGCGTACGCCATGTGCGGGCCGATCGAGCTGTCGTCGGGAGCCGCGATCAGTTCCGGGGAGTGGCCGGAGGCCTCGGGTCCGGTCTGCTCGATGTAGCCGCCGAGCACGGGCCGGGAGAGCCTCTTGGCCTCCTGGGCGCTGTTGATCAGCATCACCTGGCGGTCCGGCAGGTCCGAGATGTCCTTGATGCCGCTGGCGCTCGTCGTCTCGTCGGCCTTGAGCCGCCCGGTGACGGTTACTTCGCCCTTGGGCACGGCCGGTACGTCGGGGAAGGCGCGCTGGCTGTCGGCGGAGGGTACCCAGCCGCGGTTCACCAGGACCGTGCCGCCGCCCTTGAGGTCGAGCGGGACCAGTACATGGACGCCGATCCGGCCGTCGGTGGAGGTCCTGCGGCGCACGACCACCTCGTGCGCGGTGTCGTACGTACCCGTGGCCGTCACCGCTCGCCAGTAGTCGGAGCGCGGGACCGTGTGACCCGGAGAGGTGAGCGAGGCGACCGGAACCGGTTCCGCCTTGAGGTTGTGGGAGATCAGAGAGTTCTGCGCGACCTTGTGCTCATGCCGGTGCAGCTGCCAGAAGCCCAGCTCGACCATCGTGGGAATCAGGACGAGGGAGAGGAGGGCGAGGATCAGCCACTGCCGGGTCAACAGGAAGCGGTACACCCCATGACGGTACAACTGCGTCATGGGGTGCATCGCGGAGGGGTGGGGGAAGGGCGCGCGGCGGCCGGCGATCAGACTTTGTCGATGATGCCCACCTTCCCCTCGGCGCGGGCGCAGTGACCGCCGCAGAACCAGTGCCCGTCGACCTCGACCCCCTGGCCGATGACCTGGACCCTGCAGTGTTCACAGATGGGCGCCATGCGGTGAATGGCGCAGGAGAAGCAGTCGAAGACGTGCACCGCGCCCTGCGCGTGCACCTCGAAGGACATGCCGTAGTCGTTTCCACAAACCTCGCAACGTGCCATGCGCCACAGGGTGGGACGCAAGGGCGGCGGCGGGCGAGCGGCGGGCGGGCGAGTCGCCCCCGGTTCACTCCGATGACGGCGCGGCCGCCCGCGCCGACGCCGGCGCCACATCGCGCAACAGATGGGTGAACGCGCTCTCGTCCAGAACCGGTGTGCCGAACGACTTCGCCTTCACCGTCTTCGACGTCGCCGAGTCCGGGTCATTGGTGACGAGCAGGCTGGTCAGCCGGGACACACTGGTCGCCACATGCAGCCCGGCCTCCACGGCCCGGTCCTCCAGCAGCTCGCGGTCGACGGAGGTGTCTCCCGAGAACGCCACCCGCATGCCCTGCATGAGAGGTTTGTCCTTCTCGTACCGTCCAGGGTTCGGATACGGGCACGCCGGACGCTTGCGCGAGGGACGCCAGCTGTTCTGACCGTACGAAGGCTGGTAGCCGACCCGCGGTGTGACCGGGGAGTCCGACCACTCGGTCAGCGGCCGGCACTCCAGCAACGGCAGCCGCACCCCGCCCCGCGCCGCAGCATGCAGACTCGGCCGGAACGCCTCGGCCAGCACCCGGGCGTCGTCCAGGGCATGGTGGGCGCGCTGCTGCACGACTCCGAAGTGCGCGGCCAGCGACTCCAGCTTGTGGTTGGGCAGCGGCAGCCGCAGCTCCTTGGAGAGCGCGATGGTGCACAGCCGCTGCTCGACGGGGGCGGTGACCGAGGCCCGTGCGTACTCCCGGGCCAGCATCGACCAGTCGAAAGCCGCGTTGTGCGCGACGAGCACGCGGTTCGCGAGCCGCTCGGAGAGCTGGGCGGCGACCTCCGGGAAGAGCGGAGCGCCTTCGAGGACATCACTGGTCAGCCCGTGGATCCAGACAGGACCGGGATCACGCTGAGGGTTGATGAGGGTGTACCAGTGGTCTTCGACATTGCCCTGCGCGTCCAGGCGGTAGACGGCAGCGGACACTATCCGGTCGTCCCGTGCGAGTCCGGTGGTCTCCACGTCGACGACCGCGTACCCCTGCGGGTAGGCGGTCGGCCACGGTGCTGCGGTCTGGCGGTCGTCGAGCATGGTCACAGAGAATACGGGCCGCGACTGACAGTCTCCTATTCGGCCGTCTCCCGACCCCGCATGCCGGTTCCGCGGCGCGACCCCTGTGGTACGGGGCCCGCCAGCAGCCCCTCCACCAGCGCCCGTACGGAATTTGCGAACAGGCGGTCCGGGTCGGCGGGCCGGGCCAGTGCGCGGGCCAGTGCCGGGTCGTCGTCCGCGGTGGACGCGGCCCACAGATCGCCCTCGCCGGGTGACTGGGCGGGGGACCGCTCCCGGTTGCGTTCGACGAGCAGGAAGCCGACGGTCTGGAACTGCACCGCCCGCACCGCTGCCGCCGCCCGCGCCCCGCGCAGCCCCGCGGCGTGCACCTCGTGGACGAGGGCCTGTTGCGCGGGGAGGAACATCCGCTCGGTGAGCCCTCGTTCGTGGACCATCGCGATCAGATGCGGCCTGGCCCGCAGTTCGCGGCGCAGGCCGCGGGCGACGGAGACGATACGGGCCGCCGGGGTCCGGCCGGCCGGGCGCAGGGTCCCCATCTCCTGCACGGTGCGCTCGACGAGGGCGTCCAGCAGCGATTCACGATTGCCGACGTGCCAGTAGATCGACGTGACCGCGGTGCCCAGTTCCGCGGCGAGACCACGCATGGTGAGGGACTGCGGGCCGTGCCGCTTCACCAGGGAGCCGGCCGTGTCCAGGACCTCTTCGCGGGTCAGTGACGATCGCGCCACAGCGCTCCTTGATTCTCGAACTCCATTACGTGCATGCCTATTTACCCTTCATCGACGTCGGTGTAACTGTGTTACAGAACGGCACGAAGAACCGGGACACCGAGACACGGAGAACCGATTCACGGACGACCGAGAAGGGTGGTACGGCATGGCACGTGTACGGTACGGCGCGCGCACCGAGGCCGAGATCGCGGCGGCCCGCGCGGCCCGCTCCACACTCCCCGACATCTGGTCCACCGGTGTGGTGGCCCTCTGGGAGAGCGACCCCGACGCGGTGGCGGCCGTCCTCCCGCCGCCTCTCAAACCCGCGCAGCGCCCGCTCGTCCGGGCCAACATCAGTACGGTCGAACTCCCCGGCTACCCACTCGGTGCGGGCTCCGTCGCCGTCGCCGCCGTCCACGACGGCCACGAGGGCTGGTATCCGCTCGTCATGCCGATGACCCATGAGCGGGCTCTGATCGGCGGCCGTGAGGTGTTCGGCGAACCGAAGAAGCTCGGCGAGGTGACCGTCGAACGCGACGGCCTCGTCGTCCGGGCCGCGCTCGCCCGGCACGGCATCGCGTTCGTCGAGGTGCGCGGCGCGGTCAGCGGGCCGCTCCCGCTGCCCCGGCCGACGGCCAAGCTCGACTTCTACTTCAAATTCCTGCCCGCGGTGGACGGAGAGGGCTTCGACTCCGACCCCGTCCTGATCCACTGCACCCGTCACGAGAAGGTCCGCAGACTGGAACGCATCTCGGGCGATGTGGTGCTGCGCGAGTCGATGTACGACCCGGTCGCCGACCTCCCCGTACGCCGGCTGGTCGACCTCACCATCGGCGAGAAGACCAGCGACCAGCAGGGCAGGGCCGTGGAGCGGGTGAGCGCCGAGGCCCTGCTGCCGTACATCCACCAGCGTTACGACGACCCGCAGCAGATCCACGACGGCCCCCCGGAAGGGAGCGTCCGATGAGACTGGAGCAGGGCCAGGTCGCCGTCGTCACCGGCGCCGCGAGCGGCATCGGCCTCGCGATGGCACGCAGGTTCGCGGCCGAGGGGCTGAAGGTCGTCCTCGCCGATGTGGAGGAGGGCGCGCTGGACGAGGCGGCGGGGGAGCTGCGCGAGGACGGTGCGCAGGTGCTGGCGCGGGTGGTCGACGTCAGCGAGCGGGACTCCGTGCAGGCTCTCGCCGACGCCGCGTACGACACCTTCGGCGCCGTCCATGTGCTGTGCAACAACGCGGGCGTCGGCTCCGGGGCCGAGGGCCGGATGTGGGAGCACGAGCCGAACGACTGGAAGTGGGCGTTCGCGGTCAATGTGTGGGGTGTCTTCCACGGCATCCAGGCGTTCGTGCCGCGCATGATCGCGGACGGCGGCCCCGGCCATGTCGTCAACACCTCGTCCGGCGACGGCGGCATCGCCCCGCTGCCCACCGCCTCCGTCTACGCGGTCACCAAGTCCGCCGTCGTCACGATGACCGAGTCGCTGTACGCACATCTGAAGGCGGAGGGCGCGGCGGTCGGCGCCTCGGTGCTCTTCCCCGGCCCGCACATGCTCCGTACCGGCCTGTGGGAGTCGCACCGCAACCGGCCGGAGCGGTACGCCAAGGAGCGCCCGCGCAGGACCCCGTACCGCAGCCTCGACCAGTGGGAGTCCGCCATGCGGGCGGCGGGCCACGAGGTGGAGTTCACCCCGGTGGAGGACGTCGCGGGGACCGTCGTGGACGGGATACGCGCCGACCGCTTCTGGATGCTGCCGGACAGCGAGCACAGCGACCGGCAGATCCGCGCCAGGTCGCAGTCGATGCTCGGCCGGACCAACCCGTCGTACCTGGAGAGCTTCGTACTCGACTGAGGAGCGAGCGATGACCGACGACCCGTACCTGATCATCTCCTCCGACTGCCACGCCGGGCTGCCCACCGAGGAGTACCGGCCCTATCTCGACCCCCGCTTCCACCGGGACTTCGACGACTTCCTCGCCGGGCGCGACCGCCGCCGCGAGGAGATGACCCGCCTCGGTGTACGCAACGAGGCCTTCGCCGACAAGTGGTTCCACGACAACGAGGAGGGTCTGAGGGGCGGTTGGGACGCCGCGCAGCGGCTCAAGGAGCTCGACGGCGACGGGGTGGCGGCCGAGGTCGTCTTCCCGGACGCGGACGCCGTCGACAGCCGGACCGCCGCCCCGTTCGGCGTGGGCCTCGGGCTCTCCGGCGACCAGGATCCCGAACTGGGCATGGCGGGCGCGCAGGCCCACAACCGCTGGCTCGCCGAATTCGTCTCGCAGAACCCCGAGCGGCACTGCGGAGTCGCCCTGTTGCCCGTCACCGGCGAGGTCGACCGGGTCGTCGCCGAGATCCACCGGGCGAAGGAGTCCGGACTCGGTGCGCTCATGATCCCCTCCATGTGGGTCGACAAGGCCCCGTACCACGACCGCCGTTACGACCCCGTGTGGGCGGCCGCCGCCGAGACGGGGATGCCGGTGGTCACGCACTCCGGTGCGGCCCCGCGTCATGAGTACGGCGACCATCTCGGGATCTACGTCTCCGAGGTCACCTGGTGGCCTTCCCGCCCGCTCTGGTTCCTGCTCTGGTCGGGCGCCTTCGAACGCCATCCCGGGCTGAGGTTCGGCGTCGCCGAGTCCGGCTGCTGGTGGCTGCCGAATCTCCTCTGGTTCATGGACCGGCTCTACCTCGGCGCCCACGGCGGAAAGAAGCTCTCCCCGTTCGCCGAACTGAAGCGGCCCCCGCACGAGTACCTCGACCGCCAGGTCTTCATCTGCGCCACCAACACCAAACGCCGCGAACTCGCCCAGCGGTACGAGATCGGCGTCGACAACATCCTGTGGGGCAGCGACTTCCCGCACCCCGAAGGCACCTGGCCGAACACCGCGAACTGGCTGCGCAACACCTTCCACGACATCCCGGTGGCCGAGACCCGCCGCATGCTGGGCCTCGCCGCGGCCGAGGTCTTCGGCTTCGACACGGCGAAGCTCGCCCCGATCGCCGAGCGTATCGGCCCCACACCTGAGGATCTGGGCCAGAGCGCCGACCAGACGGCGGTCGAGGCGTCCTGGGCCAGGTCGCGCGAAGTGGGCCGGCACTGGCTGACCGACCACGACTTCCCGGTCCTGGGGGTTCAGTGATGGACCGGCACATGGACCGCTACACGGTCATCTCCGCCGACTGCCACGCGGGCGCCGACCTCCTCGACTACAAGCCGTACCTGGAGAAGAAGTACCACGACGACTTCGACGCCTGGGCGGCGACCTACGTCAATCCGTACGAGGACCTCCTCGCCGACACCGCCGACCGCAACTGGAACTCGAACCGTCGCGTCGCCGAGTTGGAGGCGGATGGTGTTGTGGCGGAAGTGGTGTTTCCGAATACCATCCCGCCCTTCTTCCCCGCCGCGTCGCTGATAGCCCCTGCCCCGTCGAAGGAGGAGCACGAGCAGCGCTGGGCTGGCCTGCGCGCGCACAATCGCTGGCTCGTAGACTTCTGCGACGCGGCGCCGGGCCGACGGGCGGGCATCGCGCAGATCCTGCTCAACGACGTCGACGAGGCGGTGCGCGAGATCCGCCGCACCAAGGCGGCGGGTCTGACGGGCGGCATCCTGCTGCCCGGCGCACCGCCAGGCTCAGGCATTCCCGAGCTGCATTCCCAGGCGTACGATCCGATCTGGGCGGTATGCGACGAGCTGGATGTACCGGTGAACCACCATGGTGGCTCCGCATCCCCGCCGCTGGGCAACGAACCAGCGGCCCGCGCGGTATTCATGATTGAGACGACTTGGTTCTCGCACCGGGCGCTCTGGCACTTGATCTTCGGCGGGGCCTTCCGCCGCCATCCGGGCTTGAAGCTCGTCCTCACGGAACAGGGCTCGGGCTGGATTCCGGGGGTTGTCGAGATGCTGGACTACTACCACAGCCGACTGCTCGCGGCGGCGACGAAGGCCTCGACGGCCGAGTCCAAGTTCGGTGCGGGGCTCGCCGCTTCGATGGGCAAGAACCCCAGCGAGGTCTGGCGCGCCAACTGCTTCGTCGGCGCCAGCTTCATGCGTCCGCACGAGGTGCCGCTGCGCGACCGGATAGGCCTCGACAAGATCATGTGGGGCAGCGACTACCCGCACGACGAGGGTACCTTTCCCTACACCCGTGAAGGATTGCGGATCGCCTATGCGGGCCTGCCGCCCGAGGAGATCGCGGCAATGGTCGGCGGCAACGCCGCGCGCGTCTACGGGTTCGACCTGGCGGCGCTCGACCGCATCGCGGCCAAGGTCGGCCCGACGGCCGGGGAGATCGCCGAGCCGCTGAAGGAGGCTCCGCCGGACGCGACCAGCCCCGCCTTCGCGCCGGGCGGGTCGGTACGCGTCTGGTGACCGGACGAGGTGAGACCATCCCCGGGTGACGGATACCCAGGCGCATGACGAAGCGCACGGCAACGGGCTCGGCGCGCGGCTGAACTGGCTGCGCGCCGCGGTCCTCGGCGCCAACGACGGTGTGGTCTCCACCGCGGGCCTGGTCGTCGGCGTGGCCGGCGCCACCGGTGACCGCGGCACTCTGCTCACGGCAGGCCTGGCCGGACTGCTGGCCGGGTCCATGTCGATGGCGGCGGGCGAGTACGTATCGGTCTCCACCCAGCGCGATTCGGAGCGGGCCGCGCTGGCGACGGAGAAGCGCGAGCTGGCGGAGACCCCGGAGGCCGAACTCGTGGAACTCACCGGTCTGTTGGAGGGCAAGGGCCTGAGCCGGGAAGTCGCCCGAGAGGCCGCCCTCCAGCTCACCGAACGCGATGCGCTGCGCGCCCACGCGGAGGTCGAGCTGGGCATCGACCCGGATGAGCTGACGAACCCGTGGCATGCGGGGGGCGCGAGCTTCCTGGCGTTCACGGCGGGCGCGCTGCTGCCCTTGTTGGCGATCGTGCTGCCCCCGGCGTCGCTGCGGCTCCTTGTGACCGTGCTGTCGGTACTGGCGGCGCTGGCACTGACGGGCTGGTGGAGCGCCCGCCTGGGCGACGCGGCTCCGGGGCCCGCGGTGCTGCGGAACATGGGCGGGGGAGCGGTGGCGATGGCGGTCACTTATGCGGCGGGGGAGTTGTTGGGGGCGGTCGGGGTTTAGGGGAGGCGGGTGATGCGTTCGGGGTGGTCGCCAGCCGGCCCAGATCCCGGCGCATTCCGACCGCCCGCCGCAGCGAGCCTCGTACGTGTCGAGCTGCCCCCGATCGTCGTCGGACAGGCGCTCCGCCTTCGCCGCGTCGTGGGAATCCCGGCCTTCAGGCAGGGCGGGAACGCGATGGAAGCTCCAGCGCAGGGATCGTACGACGCCCGCATTGGCAGAAGTCACCAAAGACTGCTGACATCGCGTCTCGCATACTTGTTGGTAACTACGTCTAGTCCCTGGCCGACCTGCGGCTCTACGGTGCTTGCATGCCGCCGAACCTGCCCGATGTCGTGCTCTGGTCCATACCGGCCTTCGTCCTGCTCACTGTCCTCGAAATGGCCCTCCACCACTTCCATCCCGATGACGAAGCCGCCGGGTACGAGGCGAAGGACGCCGTCACCAGCATCACCATGGGGCTCGGCAGCCTCGTCTTCGACCTGCTGTGGAAAGTGCCCATCGTCGCGATCTACACCGCGGTCTACGAGCTGACCCCGCTCCGCGTCCCCGTGCTGTGGTGGACCGTCCCGCTGATGCTGCTCGGGCAGGACTTCTTCTACTACTGGTCGCACCGGGGCCACCACGTCATCCGGATTCTCTGGGCCTGCCATGTGGTCCACCACTCCAGCCGGAAGTTCAACCTCTCCACCGCGCTGCGCCAGCCATGGACGTCGCTGACCGTCTGGCCGTTCTATGTGCCGCTCATCGCCTGCGGTGTCCATCCGGCCGCGCTCGCCTTCTGCTCGTCGGCGAACCTCGTCTACCAGTTCTGGGTGCACACGGAGCGCGTCGACAAGCTCCCCAGGCCCTTCGAGTACGTACTGAACACGCCCTCCCACCACCGGGTGCACCACGCATCGCAGGGCGGCTACCTGGACCGGAACTTCGGCGGCATCCTGATCCTGTGGGACCGGCTCTTCGGGTCCTTCACCGCCGAGACGGAGCGGCCCGTGTTCGGTCTCACCAAGAACATCGACACATTCAATCCGCTCCGTGTCGCCACCCATGAGTACGCCGCCATCGCCCGCGACGTGCGGGCGGCGGGCAGCTGGAGCGAACGGACCGGGCGGATCTTCCGCGGGCCCGGCTGGCAGCCGGCCGTAACGGCCGCCCGTGCGGCCCTCCCCGCCCAGGAGCGCATCGGATGAGCGCCGGTGCCGTCACGGACCGGCGGGAACGTCTCGTGCGCCCGCTGCTCATCGCGTTCCTGGTGGCCTCGGCCGTCGACCTCGTCGGCGTGCTCGCCGATGTCCCGGTTGCCCACCTCGCCGCCAAGCCCCTGCTGATGCCGCTGCTGGCCGGGTACGCCGCCGCCCGGCGCGGCCCCCGGCTGCTCATCGCGGCGCTCCTGTTCGGCTGGGGCGGCGACACGATGCTGCTGTTCGATGCCGATGCCGCCTTCCTCATCGGGATGGGCTCCTTCGCCGCAGGTCACGTCTGCTACCTGTGGCTCTTCGGACGCGCCCGCAGCTCGCTGCCCGTCGGGTTCGTGTACGCCGCCGTCCTGACCACCTTCGTCGCGCTGCTCTGGAGCGGGCTGCCGGCGGACATGCGGATTCCGATGACCGGCTACAGCCTGCTGCTCACGGCGATGGCGTACCGTGCCGGCACCCTCGGCCGGTACGCGGCTGCCGGCGGGGCGCTCTTCCTGCTCTCCGACGCGCTCATCGCCACCGGCATCGCCGACTGGCCGCAGCTCCCCGCCCCCGACTTCTGGGTCATGCTCACCTACATCGCGGCGCAGTTCCTGCTGACCGTCGGGGCGCTCGCACCCGGTGCGAAATGGGCCGGTGTCGCTCCTCGGGCGTACCGTGAGCGGAGTATCAGTATCTGAGATCAGCAAGGATCCCCACGCATGCGCGCCACCGTCATCCACGCCCCCCACGACATACGTGTGCAGGAGGTGCCGGACCCGTCGATCCAGCAGCCCACCGATGTGGTGCTGCGGGTCCTGCGGGCCTGTATCTGCGGCAGCGACCTGTGGGCGTACCGCGGCGAGTCCGCCCGGCAGCCCGGCCAGCGCATCGGGCACGAGTTCCTCGGGATCGTCGAGGAGGCCGGTTCCGAGGTGGCCGGCTTCGCCGTCGGTGACCTCGTCGTCGCGCCCTTCGTCTGGTCCGACGGCACCTGTGCGTACTGCGCCCAGGGCCTGACCACCTCCTGCCCGCAGGGCGGCTTCTGGGGCTCGGTCGGCTCCGACGGCGGGCAGGGCGAGGCCGTGCGCGTCCCGTTCGCCGACGGCACTCTGGTCAAGCTCCCCGCCGCCGCGGCCTTTGACGACCACCTGCTCACCGCGCTGCTGGCCCTGTCCGATGTGCTCGGCACCGGACACCACGCCGCCGTCGGCGCGGGCGTGAAGCCCGGCACCACGGTCGCGGTCGTCGGTGACGGAGCGGTCGGACTGTGCGGCGTCATGGCCGCCAAGCGGCTCGGTGCCGAGCGGATCATCGCGCTCGGCCGCCACCAGGTGCGTACGGACATCGCCCGCACCTTCGGCGCCACGGACGTCGTCGCCGAGCGCGGCGAAGCGGCCGTCGAAGCCGTACGGGAACTGCTCGGCGGCGAGGGCGCGCACGCCGTGATCGAGGCCGTCGGCACCGAGCAGTCGATGCGCACCGCCGTCGGGATCACCCGCGACGGCGGCTCCATCGGCTACGTCGGCGTGCCGCACGGCAGCGGCACCGGCCTGGACCTCGGCGTCATGTTCGACCGGAACATCGCCCTGCGCGGCGGCGTCGCCCCCGTGCGCACGTACATTCCGGAGCTGCTCCCCGACGTGCTGTCCGGCACGATCGACCCGTCGCCCGTCTTCGACCTGACCATCGGCCTCGACGACGTCCCCGCCGGTTACAAGGCGATGGACGACCGGACGGCGCTGAAGGTGCTCATCAAGCCGTGAGCCAGGCGGTCGCGTCCGCCCCCAGCGGGCCGGGCGGGCGCGACCAGTCGGCGGGGGAACCGTCGAAGGCGACCGGCGGCAGGGCGTGACGCAGCCGGCCCAGCGGGCTGTCCGTCTCCGTGAGCCACTTCTCCGGGTCGTACGAACCCCCGGCCCCGGCCCCGGTCTCGGGCTCCTGCCGGGCGGGCAGCTCATCGAGCAGCCAGGCGGCGGTACGGGCGAGCGAGAGCGTGACCAGCCGGGAGCCGCCGTCGTCGTGCTGCTCGGTCAGTGCGCGCAGCACGGCGGCGGCCAGCAGATAGCCCGTGCCGTGGTCGAGGGCCTGGGCGGGCAGCGCACCGGGCGGGTTCTCGGGCCCTGCCGCGGCCTCGATCGAGGCGATGCCGGTGGCCACCTGCACCAGACTGTCGAAGCCGCGCCGCTGCGCCCATGGACCGTGCCCCCAGGCCGAGATTCGCCCGATCACCAGCCCGGGCCTGCGCGCGGCCAGGGACTCCGGCGTCAGGCCGAACCGCTCGACCGCACCGGGCCGGTAGCCGATGACGACCACATCCGCACCGGCCAGCAGCTCGTCGAACGCGGCCGCACCGGAGCGGCTGCCGAGATCCAGGCTGACCGACCGCTTCCCGAAACCGGTGTCGCTGTGCGCGTCCTGGCTCTCCGGGAGCTGCGGGGCGTCGGCCCGCAGGACGTCCGCGCCGAGCAGCGCGAGCGTACGGGTGGCGACGGGCCCCGCGATGACCCGGGTGAGGTCCAGCACACGCAACCCGGCCGCGGGCAGCAGCGGTTCACCGGCGAGCGCCGCCGTCCGGCGGACCGGCGCGCTGTCGATACGGTCCCTGGCCACCAGCGGTGTGCCCGCGACCGCGGCACCCCGGGCGTCGGCCGCCCACTCCTCGGGCGTACGGGCGACCACGGCCAGGCCGCCCGCGGCGTACACCGTCTGCTCGATCTCTGTTCCCCGGCGCCCGGCGAACGAGGCGGCGACGGCGTCCACCGCGATGTCGTCCGAGGCGTCCGCGGGCAGCCCCAGCGTGGCGAGCAACCGGGCCCGGTGGTGCGGGTAGTTGGCGTGCGTACGGACCCAGCCGTCCGCCGTGCGCCAGAACCGGGACAGCGGGGCGAAGTTGGTCGGTGCGCGCCCGTCGATCCGCAGATGGCGCTCGCTCGTGAACGCCGTGGCCACCGCACCGGCGTCGACCAGGACCTGCGGCACGGGGCGCGCGGTGCGGCGGGCGGCCAGTTCGGCGGCGGCCAGTGAGCAGACCGCGACGGCGGAACGGGCCAGTTCCATGGCGGGCAGCCGGGCGGGCAGCAGTCCGTCGGGACCGCTCGCCTCGATGTGCGCAAGCAGCGCGGGATCACCGCCGAGCGCCGCCCAGGCCTGCTCCGTACCGGACTTCCGTGCATGAGTCATTCCCGACTCGTGGCACTGAGTGCCACGAGTCGGGAAGCGACCTGGAAAGAAGCAGCGGGAGGGGCAGGCCGATGACTCCGGGCCCCTCCCGCTCCGTCGTGTCACCTACCGGCGGACCGCGTTCAGCGCGTTCACCACACCGGCGCCGTAGAAGCCGTTGTGGTTCTTGTCGCCCTCGCAGACGGCGTCGATCTTGCCGTCACCGTTGATGTCGTACGGAGCACCGCACGCGGTGGCGTCGGCCCCGGACGTCAGGAGCGCCTTCACCTGGGCCGCCGAAGCGTGCGGGTGCGTCGACTTGATCAGGGCCGCGACACCCGCGACATGCGGGGAGGCCATCGACGTACCGTTCTTGTAGCCGTACTTGCCGCCCGGCAGCGTGGACAGGATCGCACCGTTCGTGGCGGGCGGTGCGGGCGTCTGGTAGACCGTCGAGTCGCCGCCGGGAGCTGCGACGTCGATGACGCCGTTCCCGTAGTTCGAGTACGAGGACTTCAGACCCTTGGCACCGGTTGCCGAGACGGTCACGACGCCCGGCAGCATCGCCGGGATGTCGAGGCACTCGCGCGGGTCGATGGTCCGGGCGGCCGCCGTGGTGTCGTTCGGGCTGGTCGTGTCCTCGATCGCGCCGGAGGCCAGGTCGAAGCGGCTGTTGCCGGCCGAGGCGACATTGACCGTGCCCTTGTGCTCCGCGTACCGCGTGGCACGGGCGACGGCCTCGGCCAGGGCGCCCTGGTCCGGGTCGTTCTTGCAGTTGAACATCCACGGGTCGGTGTAGTAGCTGTTGTTGGTGACATCGACACCGTGCTCGGCGGCCCAGACGAAGCCGCAGACGATCGACTCGGTGTA
The DNA here is from genome assembly GCF_055602785.1 of Streptomyces sp. NPDC037301. Classification (NCBI taxonomy): domain Bacteria; kingdom Bacillati; phylum Actinomycetota; class Actinomycetes; order Kitasatosporales; family Streptomycetaceae; genus Streptomyces; species Streptomyces sp. NPDC037301. The sequence continues at coordinate 32,563 of NZ_JBVJWD010000010.1, read as the reverse complement.
GAAGAAGCCGTCCGGGTTCGCCACCTTGATCCCGGCGACCTTCACACCCGGCGCGACCCCGGTCACCCCGACGCCGTTCTTCGCGGCGGCGATGGTGCCCGCCACGTGCGTGCCGTGGTCGCTCTCACCGGTCCTCGGACGCCAGGCACCATCCGTCGTGTCCGGCGCCCCGGACACACAGCTTGCCGAGGCACCGCGGTCGAAGTTCGGCGCCAGGTCCGGGTGGGTGTCGTCGACACCCGTGTCGATGACCGCGACCGTGACCTTGCTGCTGCCCAGCGTCTTCCGGTGCGCCTGGTCCGCCTTGATGGCGGGCAGGTCCCATTGCAGGGGCTCCATCGGATCCTGCTCCGCCGTCGCCTCCGCCGCCGCGTCCCGGGCCTGCTCGGCGCTGAGCGGCTGCTCGACCCCGATGTCCGTGGTGGCCTGCGGGACGATGGGCTTGGTGCGGGTGGCCCCTGCCGAATCGACACCCTTGACCCGGCGGATCGACTGCGCGAAGTCCGGGTTCTGCGATTGGGCGACGATGACACCGATCTGCTCATAGGCGACCACCACCGTGCCGCCGGCCTCGGCTATCGCCTTCTTCACCCGCTTGACGGTCCCGTGACCGCCCCGTGTGTTGACCACGTAAGAGAGCTTCGGGCCGTCAGTCGACACCGCCGCCGTGGGCTGCGCGTCCACCGGTGCGGCAGAGGCGGCACCCGCCGGCAGGAAGCCGAGCGAGGCCGTGAGTGCCAGTCCGACGGGGAGCGTCAGTGCGCGCGTCCGTCTGGATCCCAGATGAGCCATGGGGTCTCCACATCATCCGTGCGGTCGACCGGACACGGGGTGTGCCCAGTCGCGTACATGACGAGTGAAGCTATCGCTGATCATCCCTGTTGATCAATGAGTTCGGGGTACCCGGTTCGACCGGACTGCCGCGAAGAGGCGAGTTCGAGAAGTGCGGACCCGCGGTGAACCGCTTCGCCGCGCTCTCCGTGCCGTTGTCAGGGGGAGGCGCACCATCACCCCCCGACAACGAGGATCCCCAGTGAAATCCACCGTCCCCACCACCACCGCACCCGCGTCGCGAGGAGATTCCGTGGCTACCGATGCACCGCCGCCCGAGGGCATTACGGAAACCCGCCCTGCCGAGCCCACGACCGAGGCGTTCATCGCGACGCAGGAGAGCGCGGAGTTCGGCGAACTGCGCCACGCGTACCGCTCGTTCGCCTTCCCGCTGACCATCGCCTTCGTCCTCTGGTACCTGCTGTACGTGCTGCTGTCCAACTACGCGGGCGGCTTCATGGGCACCAAGGTGTACAGCAACATCAACGTGGCCTTCGTGTTCGGCCTCGCCCAGTTCGTCACCACATTCCTCATCGCCTGGCTCTACTCGCGCCACGCAGCCGCGAAGCTCGACCCGAAGGCCGAGGCCATCAAGTCCCGTATGGAGGACGACGCATGAGCGCCGCGTACCAGTCGCACCCCGCCCTCCAACTGGCCGCCTCCTCGACCACCGAGCACCGGCCGCTGATCATCACGCTCTTCGCCGTGTTCGTCGCCGCGACCCTGGGCATCACCGTCTGGGCCGGACGGCAGACCAAGAGCGCCTCCGACTTCTACGCCGGCGGACGCCAGTTCACCGCCTTCCAGAACGGACTCGCCGTCTCCGGCGACTACATGTCGGCGGCCTCGTTCCTCGGGATCGCCGGGGCCATCGCCCTCTTCGGCTACGACGGCTTCCTGTACTCCATCGGCTTCCTCGTCGCCTGGCTGGTGGCCCTGCTGCTGGTCGCCGAACCGCTGCGCAACTCGGGCCGCTACACGATGGGCGACGTCCTCGCCTACCGGATGCGGCAGCGCCCGGTCCGTACCGCCTCCGGAGTCTCCACCATCATCGTCTCGATCTTCTACCTGCTGGCGCAGATGGCGGGTGCGGGCGTCCTGGTCTCCCTGCTCCTCGGCATCACCAGCGACGCGGGCAAGATCCTCATCGTCGCGCTGGTCGGCGTACTGATGATCGTGTACGTGACCATCGGCGGCATGAAGGGCACCACCTGGGTCCAGATGGTCAAGGCCGTGCTGCTGATCGCCGGTGCCCTCCTGATGACCTTCCTGGTGCTGCTGAAGTTCAACTTCAACATCTCCGACCTGCTGGGCACGGCCGCCTCGAAGAGCGGCCACGGAGCGGCGTTCCTGGAGCCCGGCCTCAAGTACGGCGCCACCGGCACCTCGAAGCTGGACTTCCTCTCCCTCGGCATCGCCCTGGTCCTCGGCACCGCCGGCCTGCCGCACATCCTGATCCGCTTCTACACGGTGCCGACCGCCAAGGCCGCCCGTAAGTCGGTCAACTGGGCCATCGGCATCATCGGCGCCTTCTACCTGATGACGATCGCGCTCGGCTTCGGCGCCGCGGCCCTGATCGGCCCGGACGAGATCAAGGCGAAGAACCCGGCCGGCAACGCGGCCGCCCCGCAGCTCGCCGAGTACCTCGGCGGGGTCGGCTCCACCGGCGGCGCCGTGCTGCTGGCCGTGATCTCGGCCGTCGCCTTCGCCACCATCCTCGCCGTCGTCGCGGGGCTCACCCTCGCTTCCTCGTCCTCCTTCGCGCACGACATCTACGCCAACGTCATCCGCAAGGGGAAGGCCACCGAGAAGGAGGAGATGCGGGCCGCCCGCTGGGCCACCGTCCTCATCGGTGCGGTCGCGATCGCCCTGGGCGCCTTCGCCCGCGACATGAACGTCGCCGGGCTGGTGGCACTCGCCTTCGCCGTCGCCGCCTCCGCCAATCTGCCGACGATCCTCTACAGCCTCTTCTGGAAGCGGTTCACCACCCAGGGCGCGCTGTGGTCGATCTACGGAGGTCTGGCGAGCTCGGTGTTCCTGGTGCTGTTCTCGCCGGTCGTCTCGGGCAACCCGAAGACGTCGATGTTCAAGGGCGTCGACTTCGCCTGGTTCCCACTGGAGAACCCGGGCCTGATCTCCATCCCGCTGGGCTTCCTGCTCGGCTGGATCGGCTCCCTCCTCTCGAAGGAGGAGCCGGACAAGGGCAAGTACGCCGAGCTGGAGGTCAAGTCCCTCACGGGCGTCGCGGCGCACTGAGAGAGGAAATGTTTTCCGAGGAGTCCGCTCCACGCGTCACTCCGGTTCCGTGGCCGCGTCGTAGAGTCCTACGACGCGGGTGCGCCGGTCTCCTGGGGGAACAAGACAACCCCCGCCTCCAATGTTCCTTGTAGTTTCCGGGGGGGGCGCCAGGAA